>NZ_JBLTIM010000016.1:0-65944 GCF_055362665.1 Lactobacillus fornicalis | reverse complement strand
CAAAAAATTTGACAGTTTCAGACTTTCAGTAAAGGTATATGGTATGTTTTTATTTTTCTTACTTGCAAACATAAATTTTTAGTTGTATATTGTACTCGAACATATGTTCGAAAAATAATTTAGGAGGTCCAATAATATGGATGAGAGAGTAAAAGAAGTGCAAGTTTGGTTAAATGAAACTTATGGTGGTGTACCAGGATTTGAAAAGGCACCGATTGACGGTAAGACTGGTTGGCCAACAATTTATAGTTTACGTGAAGGCTTGCAACATGAATTAGGCATTTCTGCTTTAGGTGAAGGATTTGGTTCTTCAACTAAGGCGGCATTAAGCAATATTATTAATAAGATTCGACCTGGATATTCAGGCAATATTGTTAAATTGATTAAGGGTGCTTTTTGGTGTAAGGGGATTAATCCAACTGATTTTTCAGCATCTTATGGTTCTGAATTAACTAATGCTGTTAAGACTTTGCAATCAGATGCAGGGATCACAGCTGATGGAATTTTAACTGTCCAATTGATGGCCGCTCTTTTTGATATGAGTGCATTTGTAGTAATTCATCAAACAAAAAAGAGCGAATTAATTCGCTCCATGCAACAATATTTAAACAGTAAGTACTGGCAAGAATTGGGTATCATGCCATGTGATGGTATCTATCAAAGAGATACTAATACTGCTTTAATATATGCCCTTCAAAAAGCTTGCGGAGTTTCAGGTGCTAACGGTAATTATGGACCTGGAACTATTGCAGCTACCCCAACAGTGAGTGTTGGTCAAAAGGGCGAAGTCGTCAAAATCATTCAATACGGTTTATTTGTTAATGGATTTAATAAAGCTGGTGACTTCAGTGGATATTATAGTTCAAAAATTGGTGAAGAAGTAGTAGCATTTAGAAAATTTATGAAATTAGCTCCTGAAACAAGTACTACAGCTGATTTAACTGTTATTAAAGGGCTATTAACAAGTAATGGTAATACTAATCGTGATTCAATTGCATTAGATACATCAAAACAATTAACGGATACGGATATTGCTAACTTTAAACGATATGGGTTTAGTGTAGTTGGTCGCTACTTAACTGGTTCGGTTGGTGTAGGTGCTAATAAACGCCCTAAAAACTTAACTACAGACGAAATCAGAAGAATTACTAACGCTGGTCTAGCTATTTTTCCAATTTATGAAGATGGAGGTTATGAGGTTAGCTATTTCAATTCTAAACAAGGTTATAGTGATGCTGTTACTGCAATTGTAAATGCTAGAAATCTTGGCTTCCCAGCAGGTACAACTATCTACTTTGCGGTTGATGTAGATATTCAAGATGGAGATATTGACGGAACTGTTGATCCATATTTACGTGCTATTCATAATGTCTTTGTAAATTGTGAATACGAAGCAGGGGTTTATGGGACACGTAATGTTTGTCTTCATGGTATTGAAGATGGTATTTCTGCAAGTTTTGTGGCAGATATGTCTTATGGCTGGAGTGGAAATCTAGGCTTTGAAATGCCAGAAAATTGGGCTTTTGATCAATTTGTCGAGTATACAATTGGTGGTACAGATATTGATCAAGTAGCAGCTTCTGGTAGTGATAAAGGTAGTAAGAAGTTCAGATTACCATCTACATCTACTAAACCTATTTCCGCTAATGAAGCCTTAGATATTTTAGGTTCTCTATTGAATTTAACAAGTATTAGCTTTAACCAAGAATATCCTCTTATTAAAACTCCAATGCTTGAAGAAAGTGTTGAATTTGAAGAAAGTTTTACTGGGACAGGTGGTAATCCAACCTTTAACATTAGTAATGGTAAACTCGATGGAGCCAATTTAAGTGGGTTATTAGGACCATTATTTAATAATCAACAAGCAACGGTAGATGCCGTATTTGGAAAAATGGGAGAAATGCGCTTAGTATCATCAATTAGTGCAGGTAGTTTAACTATCAAAACTGAAGCACCAGTAGATGGAAAAGTAAGCTGTGAGATTATTTTCAATATTCAGAAGCTAGAAAATCAACTTTTAACAAATGAATTATCTATTATTTTTAAATTTAAGGTAGAACCATTAGATCTTGTTAGAACTTATCCAATACCAACTACCAGTCCTACTCCAGCTCCTAGTCCACAATTAGAATTGGAACAGCAAATAATGAAAGTCTCTGTAGGAGCTACTGTGGCAATTGCATTATGTAATTTATTGGGATTTGTTTTGGCTAACATTGTTCAATTTTTATATTATATTTTTGTTACTGTTGTATCCGTAGTATAAAAAACGTTTTGAAAAAATTTTTTACTAGTGTATAGTTTTCCATTTAATAGCAAGTTTTTTTATAATATTTTTTTGTTCGCGTGTTAAAGTCTTTTTATTTAATATTACAGATCTAGCTGAAGATATGTCTTTATTAATCTTGATAGAAAGAAAATAAAAATTAGAATTTTCAAACCCATATTTATATTTACATAAAAATATAGATTTTTCAGTTATAAAAGTATCAAAAGCTTCTTTTATAGCTGGCTCCATAATTTCAGGAAAGTTATATTTATATTTTTTTAAAAAAAAGATTTGTTTCTTAGGATATAATTTTTTGATTATGTAAACAATAAGATAAAACATTATTCCAAATAGTATAATTAAAATTAAATCACTAAGAATAACGAATCTAGTAATAATTTCGTCAAAATAAGTTGGTGAATAATTACCTATCAAATTAGTTCCAAAATAAATTAAATTGAGAATTAATATAGCACTAAAACTTTCTTTTATATGTAAAATATCACAATAACTACGTAGAATAAATTTTGATAACATTTGTCTTTCTTTTTTGGTTAATTCAGATATAATCATGTGATTTAAACCCTTTCTTCCAGTTTTTAGATAATATCTTTTAGTCTATAGTATATTGTTTTCGTGTTTCAAGGGAATTTAATATAAAAGCTTTTTATAAAGAAAGGAGGATATAATGTTTTTCTTTATGATGGTACCAATTAATTGGTTAAAAAAGTGGAGTAATTTACTTTGGCAGTCAGTGAAAAAATTAGTGCTTTTAATGATTACTCATTTTAAGTGATAGAAAAGGCGTATAGTTTCTAGTAGTACTATACAACCGTTATATACTTTATACATTTTTTATAAGACACGATTTCATTATTTTATGGAAGTCGTGTCTTTTAGTTATAGTATCGGTGATAGTAATCGTGAGAAGCTTTGAAGTGAACGCAAGTATCGTGATTGATTTTGAATTTCTTCAATTGTTAGTAAATGGGAATTTTGCATATCTTCTTCAAATATTTGAGCTAACTCGTTATTAATATTGCTATCATAAAATACCGCCATATCTTCGAAATTAAGACTGTATGAGCGATAATCCTGGTTCATTGAACCTACAACTGCATAGTCAAAATCGCCAACAATTGTTTTGGCATGTAAAAATCCATTATCATAGATATAAATCTTAATTCCCATTTTAGTTAATTGGTTAGCATACCATTGAGTTGCTCGATAAATAAAAGGGTGATCTGGTTTAGAAGGAATCATTATGCGCAAATCAACGCCACTTTTGACAATGATTTGCCAAGTAGCAATCATGGCATCATCTGGAATTAAATAAGGTGTTTGTATCCAAAGACGTTTTCTTGCCAGTAACATTAATCTCATCATCCCATTACGCATGTATGGTAATTCACTATCAGGACCATCTGCGACAATTTGGGTTGCGACATTATTTTCTGTAATTTCATCTTCATTTAAATCAGGGAAAAGCTTCTCCGAAAAAGTAATAACTTGGCTAATTTTTGTAATAGAAGCATTCCAATCCATAACAAAGCGTTCTTGTAAAAGTAGTGCAGCAGAACCAATAATTCGCACATGAGTATCACGCCAATAACCGAATTTTTTCTTTTTACCTAAATATTGGTCACCAACATTAAAACCACCAGTCCAAGCAATTCTACCATCAATAACGACAATTTTTCGGTGTAAGTGATAATTAATGCGATATCTAAGGATCATGTTGCGTGAAGTAATAAATGGTAATACTTTTCCCCCAGCTTTGCGTAATTTATCAAACCATTTACTAGTTGCTCCAAATGATCCCCAAGCATCATAAATTAGATGTACCTTGATCCCTTCTTGAGCTTTTTTTACTAATAGGTTGAGTATTTGATTACCAATATCATCGTTATAGAAACTGTAGTATTCAATGTTAATTGTTTCTTTTGCATTTTTGATATCTGACATTAGGTCTCGAAATTTTTCATGTCCATCAGTATAAAGCTTTATCTTATTATTTTTAGAAAGAGGAGCTTCTCGGTTTTGGTTAAAATATTCAATCGCTACCTGTGCTTTATGGGCAGTATCAGATTTACCAGCCCTTTTTTGAAAACGGGGAATCATCTTTTGTACATTTCGTAAGCCAATGTGGTTTTGTTTATTGATTGCAAAAAGATTCTCTTGTGATAATCCTCTCCCAAAAAATCCATATAAAATAAAGCCCAAAATTGGGAAAATTAATAAAATAATTAACCAAGCCCAAGCAGTAGCTACAGATCTTTTCCTTCTGAAAACTACATAAAAAGCTAAAATAGTATTAATACTAATAACAATAATATGAAGATATTTAAGCCAAAACACTCAGCTAACTCCTCCATTAGGTCTAGTTTCGGTCATTGTCGGCAAATAGTAAAATTAAACGAAGTAGTTGTAAGAAAGTGGATAAGGCAGCTGCAACATATGTCAAAGCAGCTGCAAATAGAACTTTTCTTCCAGCTGGATATTCATTTGGATTAATAATTCCCAGCATTTTAACCTTTTTAAGAGCCCGATTTGAAGCATTAAATTCTACAGGCAAGGTTACGATTTGGAATAATAAAGTTAACGCAAAACATAAAATTCCGGCTCTGATTAATACTTGATTAAAACTAAGCACTACTCCTAATATAATCAAAGGCATGGATAAGTTAGCACCAAAGTTAACTATAGGTACTATCTTTGATCTAAAGCTCATTGGAATGTATGCTTTGGCATCTTGAATTGCATGCCCAGCTTCATGAGCAGCTACGCAAATAGCGGCAATACTTGAAGAATTATAAACAGGTTCAGATAAATTAAGAGTTTTATCACTAGGATTATAAAAATCTGTTAGTTCTCCGCTAGTTTCTTGGATAGTTACATCAAAAATCCCGGCATCTTCTAAAATTAACTTAGCCGCTTCTTTCCCAGTAATGTTGTTGTGACTTGGGATAGTTGCATAACGATTAAAAGTGGATTTAACATTCCATGAGGCCCACATTGTAATGGCTAAACCAACTAGTATTAACCAAAAGTAAGGATCCCAAAATAAAAATGGTGAGAAAAACATAATTAATCCTCCGTAAAAGTTATTTTACCTATTATATCTATTTTAAACCTAAAAATCGATTAATAACATCGTTAACAAAAGGGTCATCATGTAACCAGCTATGCTCAGCATTTTCCCCTCTAATTTCCACTTCTTGGTAAAGTTTTAATTGAGGAGCTAAAATATAGCGAATACTTTTAGCTGAAACAACTGAAATGAATTTATCAGTATTTGTTTCGTCTAAAATATTGCCGTAAATATTTAAAATGCTTGCATCAGGGCAAATCCTTTTTTTGCCTAAAATAAATTTTAAGTAAGTGAAATTCATGGCAATTGGATGACCTTTTTCACCAAGGTAATTGACATTAGGTATATCGCCTAAATAAGTTACACCGTCAAAAGGTCCCGCAATTAAAGCGGCTTTTTTTAAAACAGGAAACTTCTTATGCTTAAAGTAACGCATAGCTGTTGCAATGATTGCAGGTGCACCAAGAGAATGGGCTACTGCAAAATAAGTATCAAATTTAAATTGCTTCTTTAAGAAAGGAAGAATGCGGCTTAAATAATAGCTTATTGCACTCATACCAGCAATTCGCTGCCGAAAGACTAATTGTACAATTGGGTATTTATCCCCTGTCCAAGTCCCTTCAAAAGTAAAATTTCCAAATGCATCACAAGTAACTTTTAAGTAGTGTGGGTTATGCTTGGCTTTTCCAGCTTCTTTTACTAATACTCTAGTTGTATAGTCTCCACCTCGAAAACCATGGATATATAAAATTGGAGTTTGTTGGCAAGTGCTGGGTTCAATTTTATAATTGGAATACGATGTGATTTTATTAGGGTGTAGTCGTAAGAAAAAACGAGAGGGAGGAAAACTAGCTAGTATTCCAAGACTTATCAAGTTAAACATTGAAGGATCTTGGGATTGTTTAATTCGATTGTGTTCTGTTTCTTCAGTATATTTTCGTGAATTAAAGAACATATTGACCTCCTTCTTGTGTATTTATATAGTAGTATTTTAACATTAATTGAGAATTATTTATGATTGGAGTAATAAATGAAGTTTTATGCAGTTAAAAAAGGACGAAAGATAGGTATTTTCCGGACTTGGGATGAATGTAAGGAGCAAGTTAATGGCTTTAGTGGGGCGGAGTATAAATCATTTAGCAACATTTTAGAAGCAAGCCAATATCTGGATTTGTCGGAAGACCAAAAAAGAGCAATTATGAAACCAAGTGAGGATAATTTAACAGCTGCAGTGGAAAAAATAAAAGCTCAAAGTAAGGTGATGGCTGAAAAAAAGACTTCAATGAAAAAGCAAACCACTGCTTCTAAATCAGATTATAGCCAATATGAAGTGGTTGTTTTTACTGATGGAGGCTGTAGAAATCATGGCAATGTTAAAGGAGGACATGTTCAAGAAGATGATAAAGCTGCATGGGCATATTTAATTGAACATGAGGGTAATAGAATTAGTAAAGCTGGCGGGGAATTTGGCGCAACGAATAATAAAATGGAATTAACTGGTCTTATTGAAGCTATGAAAAGAATATTAGCCCTGAAACTTAATAATAAAAAAACAATCTTCGTTTTAGATTCTCGTTATGTTTTGAGACCAATAACTGAGAAATGGATTTGGTCTTGGCGAAATAATGGTTGGAAAAGAAGCAAAGGAGAGCTAAAAAATAAAGAATTATGGCAAGAATTATCCCGATTATTGCCTCAATTTAAAAATGCAGAATTTGAATGGACTCATGGTCATGAGGATAATTATGGAAATAACTTTGTTGATAAGGCTTTAAACATTTATATGGATAAAATGTAAAAAATAAATATAGAAAAGAGACATATACATGATAATTTTTAAAATGTATCAACCATTTTTTGAGATAGATAATTGGACCCACGTTATCACTAGTGGGAAAGATTGGCTGATAATTTTAACGTTAATTTTGATGGAATGCCTTTTATCTGTTGATAATGCTGTTGTTTTAGCGGCTCAAACGCAAGTTTTACCTACTAAACTTGAAAAGGAAAAATCTCTTCTTTATGGTTTATGGGGTGCTTATATTTTTCGTTTTATTATTATTGGAGTAGGAACTTATTTAATTCATTTTTGGGAGATTAAATTAGTTGGTAGTATATACCTATTTTATTTAAGTTTTAAGTTCTTTTATGAACAGCATCATCCTGAAAAAGTTAAGCAAAAACATGAACGTGATTCACATCATAAATCTAAAAAACATATTTTTTCTTTGTTTTGGCGGACTGTTATTTCTATTGAATTAATGGATATTGTTTTTTCAATTGATTCAGTTTTAGCTGCTTTAGCAATATCAGAAAATCCTGTGATTATTTTAATTGGTGGAATGATAGGTATTTTATGCATGAGAGGAGTAGCTGAAATAATTATCAAGCTAATGGAACATATTCCAGAACTTGAACCAATGGCTTACATTTTAATTGGACTCATTGCTATGAAATTATTGCTTGATTTGCCACCACTAGAATTTGAAATACCAAATAATATTTTTGCAATTATTATTTTTATTGTTTTAGGAATCACTATTTTATTTCATTTTTGGAGAATAAAAAAACATGGACCTAAACATTTTTAGGACACAAAAAAAGCTTTGACGCAAGTCAAAGCTTTTTTACTTAGTAATGATTTAATTTAAGATAATTGCCCCACCAAATAAGCCTTTAAAGAAATTAACTACAGCATCAATTACTTTTTGAATCCAGTTTTTAGTATCTTGGGAATTTAACTTATTAAAAATGCTCTTAGCACCTTCTTGAATTTGACTAGATAACTTTTGAGCTTGTTCTTTAAAACTGTTAGAGTTTAATGCTCCGGATTTTTTGATGGTTATTAATAAGTTGATAATTTGTTGCTTTTGAGAATTAGTAATGAAATTTGTTAAATTATTCTTTTCAAGTTGATTGTTAACAATAGTTGTTATTTGATTATTAGTGATATTTGAACCATATTTAGCCATATCAGCTTTTGCTCCAGCAACAGCATTATTTAATTGTGCATCACTGTAGCCATCTTTATTTTTGTTATCTTGAGTGATTGAACTTAAAGTGTTTAATTCACTTTGTGCGGCATTTACTTGACTTTGATTAAGAGTATTGCCGGATTGCGCATAAGCAGCATATATACCAGCTAAAGCCCCAGAACCATCAATTGGCGTAGCACTAGTAATATAAATATGGGCATCAGTAATTCCGGCAGTTAAAGCAGCATTTTTATACTGGTTAGCTGTAATAGTAGTAATATTATTTGAACCATTATAATTCAAAATTTTTACATTAATACCACTGCCACTACTTGTCTTTTGAATCATTGCACTGGACCAGACACCAGATGAATTAGTAAAGGTTTCACCTGATGGATTAAGATATTTAACTAAGTCACTCCCTGTAACCGTAATTGTTTTGTAAGAAGCGCCATTTAATGACTGAGTTAAGGTATTAATAGTACCTTGTTTTTGACTGCTAGTTAAGGATGAACCCAAAGTTACAACTGGTGTTGTATCATCATCAGCTTTAGCAGTATTTTTGTTAGCGAAGCTGAATCCTGTTGCAATTATTGCTGCAACTAAAAATGCCATAAATTTTTTCATAATAACATTTCACTCCTTTATGGTTATATTATACCTATTTTGATAAATGAGAAGCTAACTTCGCAAAGAAAGCTTAATAGTTTTACAACTTCCTTTAACCTTTTACTTAAAATAGGAATTAAACTGGTTCGATGATATAATTTTAAGAAAAGGAGGAGCCGAATTTTGCAACAACCAAAGTTGACCGTGATTATGCCGGTCTATAATTTAGCAGAATATTTACCACGAGCTTTAGATGCATTACTTCATCAAGATGAATCTAATTTTAAGCTTTTGATTATTGATGATGGTTCTACTGACAAGACTAGCGAAATTTTGCAACAATATCGGCCAAAATTTCCATATTTTACTGTAATTAAAACTAAGAATGGTGGGCCTTCTTCAGCAAGAAATATTGGTTTAAGTCAGGTGGATACTCCATATTTTACTTTTCATGATGGGGATGACTTTGTTGATCCAGGATATGTTTCCTTTTTTATTAGAGCTTTTAAGCTTCATCCAGATTGTGATATGGTTTCTTGTGGTTATTATATTGATCGTCCTAAGGGAAGAAGCCATGTTGTAGGTAAGCCTGAAAGTGGAGTGTTGACTAAAGGAAATGCCTTTATGAAACTTACTGATATCTTTGCTTCTCCAATGAAGGGCTATTGCTGGAATAAAGGATATCGAACTAAATTAGTTAGAAAGCATAACTTGCTTTTTGATGCAGATGTAGCATTTATGGAAGATCAGATTTTTAATGTTAAATATATTTCAATAGCAAGAAAAGTTTACTATACACAAAAGCCATATTATCATTATTGGCAACGGTCTGATTCAATTGTCCATAAGCCTAATTTAAAGAAGACATCAGATTTACTTATGGGAAATTATTTAATTTGGAGTAAAATTATAAAAAGTATTATGAAAGAACGTGAGCAAGAAAAGGCAAAGAAAAAAGCTAATAAAATCTTGCTCAAGAATTCAAATATTGACTAAGGATATTTAGGAATAAGAATGAAAGTTACTGTTAATAATGTTGAATTGTATTATCAAAAATTAGGCAAAGGTGAACCGTTGATTTTACTTCACGGTCATCATTTAGATGGTGGAATGTTTGATAAAATTTTAGCACCGCTTTCTTTATACTATACTGTTTATGTCTTAGATATGAGAGGACATGGTCTAAGTGAAGGAGATGCTGCAGAGCATTATCAAGAAGAAGTTAGTGATTTGGCAGCTTTTATCCGTAAACTTGATTTAAAACAGCCATATATTTATGGCTATGATGCTGGTGGGGTTGTAACTCTAATGTTAGCTAGCCAATATCCTAATATGCTAAAAAAAGCGATAGTGGCAGGGGTCTTTGTACATGGTGCGGGAATTAAGCCATATCATTATGCTGTTGAAGGAGTGAAGCGTTTCATTAAACGTGATCCAGATAGCCAAGTTGAATTAACAGAAACACTCATTGAGCCAGAAAAATTAAGAAAAATTATTACTCCAACCTTGTGTGTTGTAGGAGAAAAAGACTGGGTAAAAGTTGAACATGTAAGATGGTATTCTCAAATTATGAAAAATGCACGATTGGTAATTATGCCTAGACAAACCCATGATAGTTATACAGTTCATAGTTTTAAAATGCTGGATTTAATTAAAGATTTTTGTAGATAAAAAGATAGCGATATATATCGCTATCTTTTTACATATATAAGCTCATGCAACTAATAATTAAAGCAATCAGTCCGGGAGTCATTTGAACAAAATAAATTTTTTGGTTAACAGTTAAACCACCAAAAAAACCAACTACACTAACAAAGCTTGAGAATAGCAAGTTTGCGTATATTGTATTAGTTCCAGTGAAAACCCACTGACCTAAAATAATAATTACAGCTAGCATTGCATTATAAATTCCTTGATTTGCCATAGAAATTCTAGCATCAGCTTGTTTGAGAAACTCTACATCAACTCCGAAAGCTTTTGCTTGTTTTTTTGGATTAGCAGTCATTTCTAAAAAAGCGATAAATAAATGCTCAATTGCAATTATCAATAATAAAACAATACTAAAAGTTCTCATAAAATCCTCCTAAATAATATATTTGGATATTATAGCAAAAAATATTGAAAGAAATTCAATATTTTTGGAAGCCTTTGTTTATCCAACGTCTTTTTTTGTCTATAATAGAATTGTATATAGATTTTTCTAAAGGGGCATACAATGAATAAAGAAGAACTCCATCAAATGTTACACCCAATGAAGTTAATCGGTTTAGGTGGTAATAAGGCTTTAAATGAAAAGTTTGCTAATATCTTGCATATGCCTTTGCTTGAAACAACTGTACATCATTTTAGCGATGGTGAAATTGCGGTAAACATTGCTGAAACTGTACGTGGTTGTGATGTATTTGTTATTCAATCAATTCAAGATCCAGTTAACGAAAACTTTATGGAATTGGAAATAGTTTGTGATGCTTTACATCGTGCATCAGCTCACCGTATTAACTGTGTAGTGCCATATTTGGCATATTCTCGTTCTGATACTAAGAGCCGTTCTCGTGAACCAATTACAGCTAAGTTAGTTGCTAACTTACTTCAATTAACTGGAATTGATCGGTTAATTACTTTGGATTTACATGCTTCACAAATTCAAGGATTTTACAATATTCCAGTTGACCATTTACACGCTTTGCCATTACTTGCACAATACTTCTTAGATAACGGGATTGCTACTAGCGATGATGATAATGTAGTAATCGTTTCACCAGATCATTCAGGCACTAAGTTAGCTCGTAACTTTGCGACTAACTTTAATGCACCAATTGCAATTGTCGATCAACGTGGTGCTCATTACGATGATTCAGTTCACGATATGATTGGTGATGTAAAAGGGAAGAAATGTATCATTGTCGATGATTTAATTGATACTGGCTCACGGATTGCCTCATCAACTCACTCTGTTTTAGCAGCTGGTGCAACTAAAGTTTATGTTGCAGCTAGTCATGCATTATTATCACATGATGCAGTTGATGTTTTGAATAAGTTGCCAATTGAACAAATCGTAGTTACTGATACTATTAAGCACGAAAAATATCCTGATAGAATTGTTAGAGTATCAGTCGATCAATTGCTTGCACGTGGAATTGATTATGTATACAATGATCGTTCAATTCACCAAATTTTTGATGAACAAAATAGAATTAAGTAATTGCTAGTTAATAATTAAGAAATTGAAAAACTGACTCTTATTAGGAGTCAGTTTTTGCTTATTACTATACAAAGCTAGAAGTAATTGATATAATTCTTTATAATTGTATAGACAAATTGATAGAGAGGATGACTATTGTGGCAAGACATAAAAATATGAAGCGGAGAAGAATTATTTTAGATAATACTTTCAAATTGATTCGTGAATATGGAATCGATAATGTATCGCTTCAAATGATTGCAGAAAAATCAGGAATTTCTAAGTCTTTACTGCAATCTTACTATCCACATAAACAAAAGTTAACCACTGATATTATGCATAATCTATTCAACACTTTGTGGGATGAAGTTTATACAAATGTTGTAGATCAAAAACAAAATTTATTTACTCAAGTGAAGGCATTTTGCTATATTATTGGTTCTTTAGGAATTCGTGATAACGGATTAGATCAAGTAATTAGACAGGCATTTAGTGATAATACTACTCTTGATTCATGGAGCCAAATGCTTAATTCATGGATTGTTGAAAGAAATTTGATTTCAGAATTTACACCTGATCAAATTGAAAGAATTCGTTCCGGGATTTCTTTTATTGCAGCTGGAGGTGGCCGACTTTACCTTAAACGCAAAACTCATAACCTTAACCCTGAAGAAATTGCTGATTTCATGACTTCAACTTTAATGGGAGTATTTATGAATTATGATACTTCCGAAATTAAGGAAGTCCTCGAAGAAGGGCATCAAGTAATTCGAAATGCAGATATTGGTAGCATTCATTTTGCTATTGATCACATGTTTGACGAAGGTAAAGAAATTTACAGTTAGGGAGAGTAATATGGCAGAAACGACGCGTTCAGAGATTAGACGTCTTGATGCTGAGCAAAATAGATCATATAAAAGATCCTTTATTGCAACAATTTTTGTAGTTGTAAGTTTAATATTATTTAGTTTTACATTAATGAATCCTTCTTTTATGAAGGGAATTACTCGGACAAGTAATGGGCAAGCAGTGGTTGATGCACAAATTAATGCAAAATTTGATCGCTTGGCAGTGTTAGTTAATGGTCAAAAAAACAGCAGTTCTAACTTATTGACAGCAGATCAAACTCAAGTATTATCTGATGAATTGATAGATTATACATTAGGAATTCATTGGTTTAAGACGGATAATGCTAATTTAGCAAATAAGATTTATTCTACTTTGAATAAAGAAATTAATTCTAATTCAGCAACAGAAGCTCAAAATGTTTTAAAGAGTTTAAAAAAACAAGGAGATAGTTCTGTATATACTATTATTTCGGCCTTTGAATTAGCTGATGTTACACAACAAGCAAATTTAGTAACTATGTTTTTAATCATTAATACTGTTTTGGTAATAGTTTTAATCTTATCATTGATTTCTACATTGATGGAAATGAGAGAAAAGCTACGTTTGAAGGCTATAATTCATGAAATAACAGGTGCAGGTATGTGGACAGGAGCTTTAATGATTGTTATCTATGTCATTTTAGCGATGATACCACTAATCTTTAATGTTGAAAGCATAAGTATTTTGGACTTTGGATACTGGTTAGAATTAGCAAGTTCTGTATTTTTAGAATATGTTATGTTCGGTGCAATTATTTTTGTAATTAATACTATTCCTTGGCAATTAACTTCTACAAAATAGGATTATTTCAGGAGATAAATTTTATGTTGCTTTTTTCAATATTGGTTTTAATTATTTTAGCTAATTCGATAAGAACTAAGTATTCAGATAATCCGACTATTAAATTTTTGAAAAAACATCGTGGATTAATATTAACAGCTTATTCTGTTTTAGTGTTTAGTTATTTTGTTTTAAAAAATGGATTTAATGTTCTTACAAGCACCTATATATTTTTTATACTTATCGGAATTTTTTATTTAATTCATGATAGGAATAAAATAAACGAGAGAATAGTAGAGCAATACAAAAAACGTTGATAAAGTCTTAAAAAACTTATCAACGTTTTTATTTATTATTTATTTAAAATGTTTTTTCTATGCTGGATTTTTACTTGGGATTTTTTGAACCCATTGATTTGGTCCGAGGTAATACCAAGTAATTCCGCCAATTATTATACTTTGACCATATGCATAACTAGTTTGTGGTTTGAGATAAGCATATGTTTTTGTTTGTAAGTTAGCATATGGACTAGTATAAATTTGTTTATCAAGCATGTTATCATCTGAATCTAAAATTCCAGCACTAATTAATGGATTTGAAACACGATAAAAGTCTCTAAACCATTGGTTTTTGCCAAGATTATAGAAGTTTTTACCATCTTGATAAGATCTTCCAAAAATAGCGGTATTTGTAATTCTATCTTTCATAAGTGTGTCGCTGATTTCTTCAGCCTTTAGTAATAAAGCTGATTTGATCTTGACATCTTTTTCTGCAGGAGTTGATGACTGGTTATTTGCGATTTGTTCAACTTGATTCTGAACATTAGTTGATGATTTAGTTGTTGTAGTGTTTAAACTAGGCTGGTTAGCGGCAACTTGATTAAATAGTTTAAAACTATAGGAGTAGATACCATTAATGTTTACTTGATATTGGTGCCCAGAAATAAGACTAATATTGCCAGGCTTATAAGTTATATTGGTTGAGAAGTTCCCATAAAAACTAGAACTATAATTATGAACATCTGTTGCAGTTACCTTTTGACCGGTATCTAAGTCAGTAACAGTAATTGTTGGAGTTGATTTAATTTGTTCATTTGCTAAATAAAATGACCAATAAATATTTTGTCCACTTAATAACTCTATTGGGAAAACTCCTTCACTAGGATAGGTAATAGTAGATTTAGCAGCGGTTTTCATTACATCTGATAGATTAATAACTCTTTGAACAGAATAACGATAGCCATTTGCTCCATAAGCAGCACCTATTCCTGTTGTATAAAGCCAAGGTGAAAGAATCCAAGCTCTGTGACCAGTGTCTCCACCTGTTAAATTGTTTCTGTCAGTCAAAAAGTCGGTAATTACATCTCCAGCTGATTGATTTAAGATATTGAAGTTAAGATTGGAATTTTTGGTTAAATCAACTGCTGTATCCCAGTCGCTCTCACTAATATAACTAGGCTTAGACTCATTTGGTAAACCGTGTTGATTTTGGAATGGGTTTGCGCCAATGGCAGCCATAACTGCAGCAGCAATTTGTGCATTTTGATTTTCAGTCTTACTTGCAGTGACACTTGGCAAACCAAAAAGTGCTCTATAATAATTAATCCAGGCTAATTGAGAGTCAATGTAATTTTGAGATATTTGCCCTGCAGAAAATGGTTCAGTTAAGTTAGGAGTAATTGTATATAAATTGCTTTTACTATATGGCGTTTGATCCAAACTTGCATAGCGATTTTGGAATGAACGAATAGTATTAAGTTCAGAGCTAGTAAAAGTTGCTGCACTAGCAATAGGTGTAGCAATAGTTGTAGTAAATGTTGGAGCTAACAACATGATACTTGCTGAAATAGTAGCAAGTTTTCGCTTGAAATTCATGGATTGAAGCCCTCCTTTTCTATAGATATATGATATCACATTTCTTTTGTAACAGTTTTGCAACATTTATGTAACAATTTAAACACATTTGCTAAAATTTTTCTAGTTTTTTTCCTAATAAATACGCCAATTAAGCTGTAAATGCGTATAATTAAAGATTGAACGATATAAGGAGATAAAAACGAACAATTAAAGGAGAAAAAAATGACAGATAAAACCAGAGTTGGCTTAATCTTTGGTGGTAACTCCTCAGAATATGAGGTCTCCATTGTTTCTGGCCACAACATTTATAACGCAATTGATAAAGAAAAGTATGATGTATATCCAATTTGGTTAACAAAAGATAATTATTTTGCAAGTTTAGAAGATTCCAAAAAGGTTTGGGATGATCCTACTTATACTATCAAAAATCCACACAAATTAGCTAATGTTTCAAACTTTGAACAATTAGCTAATTTACCTGAAATGGATGTTTACTTCCCAATTGTTCATGGAAATATTGGTGAAGATGGTGTTATTCAAGGGTTCTTTAGAATGCTTGATAAACCATTTGTTGGTGATGATGTATTAGCAGCAGCTGTCACAATGGATAAAGAATTTACTAAAATTTTGGCACAAAGAGCTGGGGTACCTGTTGCTGATTGGGTTGCTATTAAGCGCTTTGAGTACAATGATAAAAATAACTCTAAGCTTGATTACAATTATGTTTCTAAGAAATTAGGAACTGATTTATTTGTTAAGCCTTCTAACCAAGGTTCAAGTGTTGGAATTAGTCATGTTAAATCAGAAGCAGACTACTTACCAGCTCTTGCAGAAGCTTTTAAATATGATGATAAAGTATTAGTTGAAGAAGCAATTGATGGTACTGAAGTTGAAACAGCTGTTTTAGGAAATGATGATATTATTGTTTCAGGTGTTGGTCAAATTATTAATGCCAAAGGATCATTCTACAGTTATAAAAATAAATATGATGATTCTTCAACTACTACCTTACAAATTCCAGCAGATTTACCAGCAGAAATTGTGGAAAAAGTTCGCTCAAATGCAGAAAAAATTTATCGTGCAACTGAGTGTAGTGGAATGGCTAGAATTGACTCTATGTTAAGAACAAGCGATCATGAAGTTATTTTTAATGAATTGAATGCGCTTCCTGGTTTTACTAATATCAGTATGTATCCTAAATTGTTTGAAGAAGCTGGTATTAAGTATACCGATCTTATTTCTCGCTTGATTGAATTGGCTGTTGAACGCCATAATCACAAAAAAACTTTGCTTCATAAGCCTGAATAGGGGAAGAATTGATGAGTTTGAATGAAAAAGAATTAGTAAATCCAAGCACAGCAGCAGCTGAACTCAAAATTAGTGTAGCAACATTGAGAAAATATTCTTTGATTGTTGAAAAAACAACTGGGGATTCAGAATATTATGCACGTACTAGTCAACGTGCACGGTTATATTCTGCTAAGAATATTGAAGACCTTAAAGCTTTTCATAAATTAGCTAAGCAAAGTGGTTTAACGTTGAGTGATGCAGCGCAACAAATATTTGCAGTAAGTGATAAAAAAGTTGAGGACCAAAAAAAGGCTGATAAAAAAATCGAGGAACAAGCTAATGCCTTGATGGATTCCAAACAAGTAGTTAAGTTGTTATCAGCCTTGCAACAAACTATTGTCAATCAAAATCAAGCCATTGCCGATTTACAAAAGCAAGTTGCTGAAGTTCAAAAACAAAATGCAGCATTGATTGATAGTCAAAAGCAATTAGCTGCTCCACAAGCAACTGCAGATTTGCCTGAAATGGATGATGATTTCTTTGATGAAGAAATTGATGAAAAAACGCCTGAACAAAAGCGTAGTGAAGTTGCAAAGGATATGTCAAAAAGTGAAGATGAAGTACGTGGTGCAATTTTAAAGAAGGCCCAAGAAAACGCCGCAAAGCGCGCCAAAGAAAATGTTCACCGAACTTTAGCAGATATGCAACTTCCTAAGAAAAAGCACTGGTGGGAAAGATTTCTTGGTTAAGAAATGAATAAGAAGATGACCTATTTTTAGGCCATCTTTTTTTTGTAGGTAAAATAATAACAGGAAGGAAGAACATGATGTGGAAAAAGCAGATAACTAAGAAAAATTTGTTCACACTTTTTGTTTTGTTTTTAGGGTTAATAATAACTAGTTGGGTTTATTTTAAACCGTCTTCTTATGCAGATACGGCAATTATTGTAAACAAAAATTTAAATGATAAGGTTACTGATAAGACCGAAGATGAATATAAAAATTATGATGAAAAGCGCGTACAGACGTTAAAGCTAAAAGTGATTTCTGGTAAGTATCAAGGAAAAATTTACACAGTAAAAAATCATTATGTGAAATCGCAATTAGAAACGCAAGCTTATCGCTCAGGAGAAAGGGTATTAGTTTCATTCAATAAGGGACAAATTAGTTTATTAAGTCCAAAAAGAGATTGGATTTTGGCTTTAGCTACTACAATTGTACTGACACTACTTTTAATAATTGCAGGAAAAAATACTTTCTGGTTAGTATTATCCTTAGTTTTAAGTTGGATTATTTTTTACTTCATCATAAAGTTTGATATTCAAGAAAATGGGACAGAAATATTTGCAATTTATGGATTAGGGGTTGTTTTGTTTGCTTTTGTATCTTTGCTGATTGTGCAAGGATTTAATAAGAAAATGCTTGCAACTTATTTTGCAACATTGGTCGGGGTATTTGTTTCATTTGGAATATGTTATTTGATAATGAAATTAACTGGTGAAGCGGGGATGAAATATGAAACTGTTGACTATGCCACGCAATCACCACGTTCACTTTTTTTAGCTCAAGCCCTATTGGGGGTATTAGGTGCTGTTATGGATGAAGCGACAGATATAGTTTCTAGTCTTTATGAATTAACTCAACATAAAAAAGATTTAACAGCTAAGCAATTATTATTAAGTGGTAGAACTATGGGACAAGAAATTATGGGGCCACTTATTAACGTATTAGTTTTAATTTTTATTGCTGAGGCTTTACCAATGACTATTTTGTATTTACGAGATAATAATACCTTGGCTTTTAGTTTCGAATTTACTTTATCACTTGGTGCTATTCAAAGTTTAATGAGTGCTATTGGAATATGTTTAACAGTAATTTTTGCTAGTTTGACTAGTTTAGTCTTTTTAAAGAAAAGAGGGGAATAAGATGACTACTTTAACAGCATTGGTTTTACTCTTATTTGCCTTAATGGTGTTAATTGGTGGCAAAACTGGTTTTAATAGTTTTTTGAGTGTGATGGTCAATGGAATTTTGCTTGTCTTGGTAGCTTTGTTAATATCATGGGGAATCAATATCTTGGTTCTAACATTAATTTTTATTCCTTTAAAATTAGCAGCAATTATTTTCTTAGGTACACATGATATGATAGTTGCTAAAAATTCTTTTTATGCTGCAATTTTGGTTGCAACAGCTACGATTTTAATTATTATTTGTTTACAATATTTTGCCCAAGCAGCTGGATTTGGAGACGAAGCAGGAGAAGAATTGGTTGGTCTATCTCCGTATCCAGGTTTAAGTTATCCAGAAATAGCTATTACTGTTGCAATATTTAGTACATTAGGTGCAATAAGTGAAGCGAGTGTGGCAATGAGTAGTGGTATTTTAGAATTAAAAAAGCACAATCCAGAGATTACCCGCATTCAACTTGAAAAAAGTGGTGCTAATATTGGAAAAGATGTTTTAGGGACTAGTGTAAATACTATTTTATTTGGATTGTTCGGTAGTTTTTTGCCACTGTTTATTTGGTATATGCGTTTAAACTATCCTTTGGGGAAAATTTTAAATGACAAGTTATTTGTTAATGAAGTTTTGATAATGGTTTATTCGATAATTGGAGTAGCACTAACTATTCCTTTAACAAGTTATTTGTTAGCTAAAAAAGTTAGTAAAGAAAAAGCATAAGCAACGTGAAGAAAGTAAATCACGTAAGCTTATGCTTTTTTATACTGAAATTATTTTTTTGGCTTGAAGAAGTAGAATTGCTTAGCTGCTATCAAGCCATCGCTAGATTCAGTAATGTGCATTTGAATAGCTTTAGCTTTGACATCTCGCAAACCAACAACTTTATTTTTAGGATCATTAGGCCAATTAATTTCATTACGATATAGTTCAAAATGAATTCCATCTTTAGAAATAGCTAAACTAGCTTTAGTAATCCGTCCAACTTGATCGACTGTTCTTGGAAGATAAACCATTCTTGATAATTCTTCTTCTTTTGCAAAATTGAATGTTAAAGTTAACCCATCATTAGTCATTTTATCAGCAGTTCTCCATTCGCTGGCTAGAAGCATATCAGTAGCTAACGCCACATCGTGGCCTTCTTGACTAAGCATAGAAGAATGCATCTGGACATTTTTAACTGCAAACTTATATTGACTAGGTTTAGTTCTACCACCAAAGTAATCAGACCATTCTGAAACCTTATTATGTGATAAGTAACGCAAGCGCATTTTGTATAGAGTTTCTGATTTTAAATTGTTGAAAGTGAAATTCTTGCCACTGATTCCATCATAAATTAGGTCATTTACCTCAATTTGAACTTGAGCATCATTAGGCCAAATTGCTGTTAAACTGTGAGCTGTTGTCTTATCAGGATTAATTGAAGGCTTCCCAGGAGCACGTAAAGCAGAATCAATAATTGCATGAGCTTCATTTGCTTTAACATAGTGGGAGTTATCAATAAAGATATCAATTTTGGTATCAGTAATATCACGCTTGGCCAGTTTGATTTGTAAGGCAGTTTGGCGTTGCTTAGTGAAATCACTAAAAGCAGGAGCAGCAATAAAGTTAGTATTAAAGTAATATCCTTCTTTAGCAGTTAAAAAGGCATTGAAAGAACCTGATTCATTAAGGCGAACGGGTTCATCATTTATTTTAAGACTAACGTTTCCAGGATAATGATCAATTAAGATATTTAAATAAGTTGCTTGATCTTTAGCAGCATCTTCATGAAGATTTTCAACTGGTGCAAAAGATAAGTGTAACCGATCATCATTTAAGTTAGAAGTAATTGTAGTAGTATAAGTTTCTGATTCGCTTAAGTTATTATCATTTACAACTTCTGTAACTGTCTTTCCTTGAGGATAGATAGTAAAAATTCGATTACCTTGACTTAAAATTGCGCCTGAACGAATGAAGACAGGCAAGTGCCAAAGTGGAAATGATAAGTTGTTATATACTCTACCACCTGGATACTTCTTTCCAGTAAATAAATCAATCCAAATAGTGCGGTGATTTGGTAAATATAAACGATCCTTAATTGCATGACCTTTTTCATCTTCACGACCATCTGAAATTGGTGCAATTAATAAGTCTTTTCCTAGCATAAATTCACTAGACCATTCATCTGAATAGTTTGTTTTTTCATGTGGAAATTCCATGAAAAGAGGACGCATAATTAAGTCACCAGCTTGCGCTTTTTTAACTAAAGTATACAAATATGAACTAAATTGCTTTCTTAGAGCTAAATAGGCGCGATTAATTTTGGAAATTTTATTGTTGTAAACAAAAGGAAGCTTAGGAGTAGTTCCTTGACCATCCATGTTAAATAATAATGGTGTGAAACTTTTCCATTCAAAGTCACGGACACTTACTGTCGCATTTCCTCCGCCACGAATACCATCTACTGCACAGCCACTAATAGGTTGTCCTGAAAGAGATAAACCAAGTAAACTGGCTATTTGATCTTTCAAAGCGTCCCATTCACCACCATCTTCTCCAAAAGCTAATGCACTAGTGTGAAGACTTTTAGCATTTCCATTGCCAGTTAAAACAAATGGTCTTTGTTTCTTTAAACTATTGGCTAAAGCAGAATATGTTTTAGCTTCGTTTTGTTTATCAGTATAAGCAAGTTGCGTATTAGCTAGTAAAGTTTCAACATGAGCGGTTCCCGGCATAACCCCTTGGCTTAAAGCATATTCATTAAACTGTTGCAATTCATCAAGCTTAGCTGGTGTTTTTGAGCCAAAATCTGGAATAAAGTAACTGAGTGGAAACTTCATTTTTTGATAACGATCAATCATTGCTCTGGCAGAAAAAATTGCATTTTCTTCACCATTTAAAGATGCTTTAGTAGCAATATCCTCTGGATTAGTGGTCTTTTCATAATAACCACCATCTTCAAATTTTGTAGCTGTACGGTTAGTATTGTCACTTTTCTTCCAAGTGAAATCTAAAAAGTTACCCAGATAACCTAGACCTAAAGCGTATTTTGGTAGATTAAAAGGCTTGCCAGTTAGCTGATAAAGTTTTTGTAAGATAGATTGAGGAGAATTTCCAATTAAATAGAATGTATCAAATTCCTCACAAGCATGGCTTAATAAGCAATTACTTGAATTTTTAGAACCGAAATCATATGTCCCGATTGCGTTGGTATTACGCAATTCTCCAAAACCAGCATTTGACCAGAAAAATGGAATAGGGTTGATAACTCCACCATTTCCTGCAACTTTCAAATCTTTGATTTGAATTTTTTTCCCTTTATGACTAAAGTGACCGCCTTGCAATCCTCCACCATAATAGTATTCATTTTGATTTTGCTTTAAAAACTCGATACTTGCACCATCACCAATTTCTAATGGGCTGGTTTGACTTAAACGATTGCGGTGGACTTGTTCATCAAAAATTGTTAAAGTTGCTGGCTTTTGGCCAAAGACTAGCTTTATTGAGCCTGTTTGAATAATGAAGGCCTCACTAGTTGCTTTTGCATTACTTTTTTCATGATAGGAATTATCAAATGAAGATAAGTTTAAATCCAATGCATTTGTTTCAAATAAGCCTTTTGGATCAAGATAAAACCGAAAAATGCCATCCGATAAAATGTATAAGCGAGCTGTTTCACCACTTGAGTAATGTAATTCATAAAAATTTTCTGTTTTTTGTGCACCAACTAAAGCACCTAGTTGATGACGACCTTGTATAGTTTGTGCCATATCTACCACCTAAATATTTCTTTAATTACTTACATTATAACGAAAAATCATGAAATTTTTTGGCTATTTAGTTGACTTTAAAGATATTTATCGTCACGATATGATTAGTAACGATAGCGCTTTTATGAAAGAAGAGATAGATATATGACTTACTACATTCATGCAGCAAAATTTTTCTTAAAAAATAAAACAGAATTAGGTGGTTATTTAGAAATAACTGATGATGGAAAATTTGGCTTTTATTATCCAGAAAATGAAAAGCCTAATGGAGAAATAAAAGAATATCCTGATAAGGCAGTTGCTCCAGGGTATGTCGATACTCATATTCATGGTCTACTTAATGAAGATGTAATGAAGAGTGATTGGCAAGGTATTAACAAAATCTCAGAAGGTTTGCTTGCAGCTGGTGTGACTTCTTGGTTACCAACAACAATTACAGCAAGTGATGAAACTCTGACAAATATTTGTAAAATGTTTGCAGACCATAAGGATCAAGAAACAGGTGCTAAGATTCAAGGCATCCACTTTGAAGGACCATTTTTTACTCCTGAACATGGAGGAGCTGAAAATCCTAAGTACATGGTTGATCCTGATATTAAATTGTTTGATGGCTGGCGTAAAGCTAGTGATAATATGCTAATTAAGATTTCAATGGCTCCTGAGCGTAAAGGTAGTTGTGAATTTATTCGAGAAGCTGTAAAAGAAGGAGTAACTGTTTCCTTGGGACACTCAAGTAGCAATTTTGAAGATGCTAATAAGGCTATTAACGCAGGGGCTAGCATGTTTACCCATACTTATAATGGGATGAATTATTTATCGCAACATGAACCTAATATTATTGGGGCCGCTTTTGCTAGTCGATTAACTGATTGTGAGTTAATTGCTGATGGGCACCATGTAGAAATTCCAGCTTTGCGAGCACTTATTCAAGCTAAGGGGTGCGAACATATTTGTTTAATTACGGATTGTATGCAAGCGGGGATGATGCCTGATGGTAATTACATGTTAGGCGAATTGCCAGTCTATGTAAAAGATGGCATGGCTCGTTTGGTTAATGGCAATAATTTAGCAGGAAGTATTTTACTTTTAAAAGATGCTGTTAAAAACTTGGTTGATTGGGACATTGTAAGTCGAGAAGATGCTGTAATGATGGCTAGTTATGTCCCAGCTAAGAGTAGTAAAATTTTAGATAAATGTGGTGTTATTGCACCTGATCGAGCAGCTGACTTTTTGATTTTAAATAATGACATGACCTTGGTAGAAACTTATTTAGATGGAATATCAAGATATAAGGTAGAAAAATAATGATTTTTGAAAAGAGTTATAACAATAGTGCTGCTTTGGTTAAGGATGAGGCTGGAGTAGAGTGGATTGTTATTGGAAAAGGTATTGGTTTTGGCAAAAAAGCCGGCGACATAATTGAGGAAAGTAAAATAGAACGTCGTTTTAAAAATACTGACCAAGATACCACTTTAAAAACAGTTACTAGTTTAAGTTCACTAGCTCTCAGCTTAACTAATAAAATGGTTGAGCTTTCTCAAATAAAGATAGGAATAAAATTTGATAATTATGCTTATACTTCATTAGCAGATCACGTTGACTTCATGTTAACTAGAAATAAAGAAAACATGATTTTAGATAACCAAATGATGCAATGGGAAGTGGTAAAGCTCTATCCTAAGGAAGTAGCTGTTGCTAGAGAATTAGTAGCTATGGTTGAAAAAGAAGCTAAAGTAACTTTGCCAGAAAGTGAAGTTGTTTTTTTAACTTATCATTTGGTTAATGTTGGCTTTGATAAAGAGACTGTTCAAGAAACTATGGAACTTAGTAAGTTATTAGATGGGATATTACGTATTGTTAGTTTAGAAACTGGTAAAAGTTTAGATCGCACATCATTTAACTACAGTAGGTTTGTAACCCATCTTCGGGCCTTGCTCATTCAAATTATTAAAAAACAAGATCGCAAAAATGATGGACTAGATCCTGTTTTTGGTCAATTAATGAAGCAAAAATATCCCGAAACTAGCAAAGTAGTAGAAAAAATTGCTTATTTTATTAAAGAAAAGACGGGATATCAATTAGGTGAAGATGATGAAGTTTATCTGATTTTACATGTATGGAGAGTAAGCAATCGATAATTTTTATTTTATCGTTGACAGCGCTTACAGAGAATAGTATTATAAAAACATAAAGTTAATATTTAACAAGTAATCACTAAGGTGTGTTATTAGTTAAGCTAAGCATTAACCCGAGAGATTATGTCTATACTAACCGGAGTTTTTCTGGAGTTTTTGGCATGATTTCTCGGGTTTTTATATTGTTAAGAGGTGTAAATTATGGCCTACGAAGACCTAAGTAAAAAGATTATCGCTGGAGTTGGCGGTAAGGATAACGTAGTTAGTGTAGTTCACTGTACTACTCGTTTGCGTTTTAAGCTAAAAGATGAAAAGAAGGCTCATGATGATGAGCTCAAAAATACGGATGGCGTTGTAACGGTTGTTAAATCAGCTGGACAATATCAAGTAGTTATCGGTAATGAAGTTGCAGATGTGTATGACACTTTAGTTAAAGTAGGTGGCTTTAGTGATGGTGGACAAGTAGACGATGATTATGTTGATACTAGCAATATGTCAATTGCTGATAAGTTTATTGATATCGTTTCAGGTATCTTTACACCGTTTTTAGGTGCGTTAGCTAGTGCTGGTATGATTAAAGGAATCGTTGCTGCTTGTGCTTCGCTTGGATTATTGTCTAAAACATCAGGTGAGTATCAAATCCTTTATGCAATTGGGGATGCTTTCTTTTACTTCTTGCCAATTTTAATTGCAGTTAATGCTGCCAAGAAGTTTAAGGTTGAAATCTTTACTGCGATGGGAATTGCGGCAACAATGGTTTATCCAGCAATTGTTGCAATTAGTAGTAGTAAGACAACCTTGATGACAGTATTTAAGGGAACCTTCTTACAATCAGATATTCACACTACCTTCTTTGGTATTCCAGTGATTATGATGAACTATTCATCAACTGTTATTCCAATAATTTTAGCAGTCTGGTTTGCAAGTTATGTTCAAAAATGGGTTAAAAGTTGGGTTCCAGCAGTAGTTAGAACTTTCCTTGTTCCGTTCTTTACTTTATTAATTGTTGTTCCACTTACTTTCCTAGTAATTGGGCCAATTGCCACTTGGTTTGGTAACTTATTATCATTAATCACTGTTTCTGCTTACCACATTAGCCCAATTTTAGCAGGGATCTTGATGGGAGCATTTTGGCAAGTATTTGTTATTTTTGGTGTTCACTGGGGATTTGTGGCTGTGTTCTTTGCTAACTTGGCTGCAAATGGCTTTGATCAAATTCTTGACTTATCACTTGCTGCTTCATTTGCCCAAATCGGTGTTGTATTAGCAATTTTATTCCAAACAAAAAATGAAAAAACTAAAGCAATTGCCTTTCCAGCTTTTATTTCCGGCATTTTTGGTGTAACTGAACCAGCTATTTATGGTGTAACTCTTCCAAGAAAAAAGCCTTTCATTATTTCATGTATTGCTTCTGCTTTGGCAACTATTATTATTGCTTTAGGTAACGTAAAACTTTATATGATGGGTGGTATGGGGATATTTGTAATCCCAGCCGCAATTAATCCTAAGACTGGAATTAATAGCTCACTTTACTATTTAATTGCTGCAATGGTTGTAGCTTTCATTTTAGGATTTGTTTTACAAATGCTTTTTGGTAAGGATGCTGTTGATGCACAAGATCAAGAACACATTGCACAAGATGTTCAAACAGCAGCTAATGAAGCAACTGAAATTAAGAAAAATGCTGCAATTGCTAAAACAAATTCTGATTACAACAAGCCAACTACTTTAGTTAGTCCATTGAATGGTGAATTAATTCCATTATCTGAAGTTAAGGATGAAGTCTTTTCAACTAAGGCTATGGGAGATGGCGCAGCTATTAGACCAAGTGAAGGTATTCTGCGAGCTCCTGCTGATGGTCATGTAGTCTTGGTTTTCCCAACTGGTCATGCAATTGGAATGCATACAGATGATGGCGCTGAAGTTTTGATGCACATTGGTATGGATACTGTTAACTTGAATGGTAAAGGTTTTGAAACTTTGGTTAAAAAAGATCAAGTTGTTAAAGCAGGAGAGCCTTTAGTTAAATTCGATATTGAAGCAATCAAAAAGGCAGGTTATGACGTAACAACACCAATTGTGATTACTAATACAAAGAACTATCATAAAATTAGCTTAACTAAACAAGGAGTAGTTCATATTGGTGATAATGTTTTAGATTTGGATTAGGAGGAAAAATATGAGTACAAAGACAAGTTTCCCAAAGGATTTTCTATGGGGTGGAGCAACCGCTGCTAATCAACTTGAAGGCGGATATGATGAAGGCGGAAAAGGCCTATCAGTAACAGATATTACAACTGCTGGTAGTTTAAATAAGCCACGAATGTTAACTTATATGCTTAATGGCAAAGCCGGAGAAACACCAGCTATGCCAGGTGCTGGGCTACCCCAAGGCGCAAAAGGTGCAATATTACCAGGTGAATACTATCCTAATCATGTGGCAATTGACTTTTATCACCACTATAAAGAAGATATTAAATTATTCGCTGAAATGGGATTTAAGACCTTTAGAATGTCTATTGCTTGGACAAGAATTTTCCCTAAGGGAGATGAAAAAGAGCCTAACCAAGCGGGACTTGATTTTTATCGCAAGGTATTTGAAGAACTAAAGAAATATAATATTGAACCGTTAGTTACTATTTCTCACTATGAAGATCCATTGTATTTAAGTGAAAAATACAATGATTGGCAAGACCGAGCAATGATTGATGAGTACGTAAAGTATGCTAAAGTATTGTTCAAAGAATATAAGGGATTAGTTAAGTATTGGCTGACTTTTAATGAAATTAATTGTAGTTTGTTAATGCTTAATATGTTTGGACAAAAGATTAATGATGATGCAGTATATCAACATGCTTATCAAAAATTACATTATCAATTTGTAGCTAGTGCGCGTGCAGTTAAGGCTGCTCACGAAATTGATTCTGATTATGTTGTCGGCAACATGATTTGTGGCATTGTAAATTACCCACTAACACCAGATCCTAAGGATATTTTAGCTAATCGTTATGCTTGGGAACAAAATATTTTTTACTGTGGGGATGTACAAGCTTTGGGTGAATATCCAAGCTATTCTAAGCGTTTGTGGAATGAACACAATGTTCACTTAGATATTACAGACCAAGATTTAGCAGATCTTAAAGCTGGTAAAGTTGATATGTACACTTTCTCTTATTACATGTCTAATGTAATTACTACCCATGAAACTAAGGATAAAGTTGGTGGTAATTTTGCAGCAGGAGCTAAGAACCCATATTTGAAGTATTCCGAATGGGGCTGGGCTACTGATCCAATGGGCTTAGAATATTACCTTGAAGTGATGAATGATCGTTATCACTTGCCACAAATGGTCGTTGAAAATGGTTTAGGTGCAGTTGATAAATTGACTGCAGATAATGAAGTTCATGATGATTATCGAATTGACTATTTGAAGCAACATATTCAAGCAATGAAAGCAGCAATTGATAACGGTGTAGATTTAATTGGGTACACTACTTGGGGCTGTATTGACCTTGTAAGTGCTGGTACAGGCCAAATGAGTAAGCGTTATGGCTTTATCTATGTTGATAGAGATGATGAAGGTAACGGTAGTTTGAAGCGTTACAAGAAGGATTCATTCTATTGGTATAAGAAAGTTATTGCTTCAAATGGTGAAGATTTAAGCTAGGAAAATAAAGAGCCACTTAATCGTAAATTAAGTGGCTTTTTTGTGTTAATTCATAAGTGTAGTACTACAAAACTAGAGATTACTCCTGTTATATGCAAAATATATAAGGGCTACGTAAAAGAAGGGGGGAATACCTATCTTTTTTATTATTGTAAATTTAAATATGATTCTTTGATTGCTTAGTCTAAATTAACCTATCCAAAGTTTTACATGGCGTTTTAAGATAGATAATTGTTCAGGAGTTAAATCTTTTTTCTTGATATAAAGGATATTTTTACTAGAAAGATGTGGTATTTTAGAGATTTTTTTAACTAAAATAATATCATTGTATATTCCACCTACATCATAGAATTGAGCTTTTATAAAGTTTTCTTGAGCATGTTTTATGTAAGGGATTTTAATATTGGAATTTCTGAAAGTAGAAGTATCTATTTTTGATAAATTATCAGAAAAAGTTTTTTCGAAAAAAATTATCTGTTTTCTTTTATAGATAAGGCTTAGTATTAAAAAAACTGTAAATAGAGCCATAGGTAAAGGATAAAGTGTATAGAGTAATGCAAAGACAATTCTAGAGAATTTATTTAGTGTAACAAATTCTCTAGAATTATAATACATAAGAAAAAACACAATAAGAATTAGTAGTATTAAGATACCAAGAATAATTTGGAGAATTTTAGATTTTTTTGTATTGATATGGAATGTATTAGCCCAGATAACTTGTAAAATTTCTTTTAATGTAAATTCAGATATGACCATGTGATATTAAACCCTTTCTATTTGTTATTTTAGTTTTTAGATAATATCTTTTAGTCTATAGTATATTGTTTTCGTGTTTCAAGGGAATTTAATATAAAAGCTTTTTTACACAAAGTCTGAGGTGGATAAGAAACTAAAAAAGAAATACTTGTAGCGGAGAATGAAGAGCTAAAAAAGAAGTTAGATGAAATGAATCATCATGGATTTTAGCAAAGAGTGTTTTAAAAAAAAAGAGCAATCAAAAATGACTACTCTTTTCTTGCTCAACAATTAGTCTTGATTATCTTCTAAAAACTTTTTGAAGAGTTTTTTCAGGTACTTCGGAGGTACCACGATAATAAAAATAATGAATTAACGTGTAAGAAGAATTGAAAGGGAAATCAATCCGTCGTCGACGTTTTATGGGTGGTTCGTTAGAACCGCCTTTTCTATTGCCTCCATTTATGTAACGATTGAGTTTTTAAGTAAAAAGATTAAGTATGCCTCAAAGTTTGCAGTATTATTTGAAAAGTAATTGGAAAATAAAAAGCCACGGTTTCCCGTGGCTTACCATACTTACTTTTTAAAAAGTTCAAGAATCTTTCGAATTTCTCGAACAAGCAAGTATAAGAGAAGAAGAGTAACTGGCATATTCTCACCTCCTTTCATAAAAGCAGGTTTAGAAGATATGCAAACTTTATTTTAGCATATTATGTGTTATAATAAATAAAAGAAGAGTAACTGCATGTTCTCAAAAGATATGCAACGGTGGGCGGTCTGATGACCGCCTTTTTTATTGCCTACACTTACATAACGAATGAGTTTTAAAGCAAAAAGTTCAAAAGCATGCCTCAAAGTTTGCAGTATTATCCGAAAAACAATTGGAAAATAAAAAAGCCACGCATAATCGTGGCTTTGTACTACCTTACTTTTTATTGAACATAATGTTCAGTTCATGAATTAATTTTCGTAATTCACGAACCAGCAAGACAAGTAGTAATAGAAAGAAGTTCTGCATGCTGATACCTCCTTTCATAAAAAAAGTGGCATGAAAACATGCAATTCAATTTTATCACAAAATGTGATATAATAAGCACAGAGAGAAGTTCTGCATGTGTGAAAACATGCAACGGTGGGCGGTCTGATGACCGTCTTTTTTATTGCCTACATTTTAGAGCCTATAAATAGTACCAATTAATTTTGGAAACAATAAAAATCAAAAAGACAGCTGAGGATAACAGCTGTCTTTTTGATTCTGATTAGATCTTTAATTATACAACAACCTATGCAATTTTTATTGTCTATTTCTGTTCTCTTTTACGAATCTCTTTTGCATCTTCGTGATAAAATTCCTGCAATGCCCGATTCATAGAACGAATGCCACTGAACCCATTATCAATAGCAATTTCAGTTAAAGTTGCATTCTTTGAAAGTAAATCTTTTCTAGCTGAAATTGCTCTACGGTAACGAATATATTCTGCAACAGTCATTGCCATATTCTTTTTAAAAAATCTTGCAAGATATTCTCGTGATATATGACACTCGTTAGCAATTATTTCTAAAGATAAGTCTTGCTGTAAATTTGTAGTTATATACTCAACAATTTCTTGAAGTCTTTGAGTTATTACCTCTTTTTTAGCAGGAAGTTGTTTTCTTTTTTGAACAAAATTGTTCAGTAAATTATCTAAAATTTCTAGTGAAATAATTGATAATCGAATATTTCGATCATTAGAATTTAATTGAGCTGTTGCGATAAATTGAATTAGCTGGCTTTTAAGATTCAGATAAGCTAACTTTTGTAATTCAGTAAAGTTTTCAGGATGGTTGATTTCAATTCGATAATTATTAATTTTTGGAAATAGCCCCTCAATGTATGAGTACGGGTAAATGATTGAGAGAGCTAAATCATTTTGTTTGACTTGAGTTTTTATTGAATGAATTTCTTGAGTATTAACTACTAAAATTTTTCCTGAACTAGAAGAAAAATGGGCATCACCAATTCTGAAGTCATCAATCGATCCTCGCTCTATATAACTTAATTCGATTCCTCTGTGCCAATGAGCAGGAATATAAGCATTCCATGCTTGATTATCATCAAAAATATGGTACCAAATTGATAATTGACCAACGGGTTTAACAATTTCATGTTCATACATAGGCATTGCAGTCCTCCACTAGAACTGAGATAAACCTATTTTACAATATATTGCTTGAAGAAATCGATTTCATCTTTGTTACATTGCTGTCCAATTTCATCTCGAACATTGCAATGGAAGACATGTTGTCTAGGTTTATCGGGAGTGCCATAAATATGCAACTCATGCTTAATTCCTTTAGCTCTTAAAAAGCCATCTAAGCGAATAGCATTATCATGCAAAAAATCTTCATTGGCTGTCATGATAAATAATGGTGGCAAATTTTGGGTTAAGTATTGTTCAGTATTTAAAAGCTCTTTTTTATCCTTAATTGCTTCTGGTGCAAAGTAGGCCGCAACAGCACCTTGAGTTTGTTCTTTGTCCAACATAAAGTAGGCACCACAATTTAAGGCAGCAGCATTAAATTTAAAGCTTAAAGGTTGATATCCGAATAATTTACGAAAATCATCATTAGTAGAAATGGCTAAATATTGCTCAGTCATTTGCCCACCGGCACTATCTCCCAACAAGAAGATGTTCTTCAAATCCAAATCGTATTCTGCACCATGGTTTTCAATCCATTCCATTAACAGTTGAACATCATCTAAAATTCCAGGAAAAACAACATCAGGTCCTAAATGATAATTGAAGTTTACAAATCCAAAACCCATTTTAGCAAGAGACATGCCATAAAATTGATAGGTTTCTTTAGTACCATATACCCAGCCACCGCCATGAATGCTAATAATGGTGGGGACTTTTCCAGTTCTATTTTTTGGTAAATAAATATCTAACAAATTCCACTTTTCGTCAGGTCCATAACTTAAATTATCGATTCTCTCTACTTCGGGAATATTAGTAGGTAAACCGGCATCACGTGCATCGTCTCCTTTTTTAAAAATAGCACGTAATTCATCTACAGAAGTTGGTAAATCAGCCATAATTAATTCCTCCTTAGTCATAATTCAGTTACAGTGTACAGCTTATAAAGTGAAAAAAGTAACAACTCAATGACTAAAAAATGGCGATTTGTAACCAAATTTAAATTGGTCAATAAACGCCGTTTTTTAGATAACTAACAGTATTGTATACGCTTACTCATAAAGGTATGCTAGACAGTGAAAAATATAGGAGGGCTGTACGATGAAATATAATAAAAATAGTCTAATTTTTAAAATAGCATTGCTATCTATTTCAACACTGTTGATGATTGCACCAGCTGTGTCATCAGCTTTGCCACTACTTTATCCTGCATTTAGTGGAGTAAGTAAGGCTAGTGTTGAAGGTTTAATTACTTTACCTAATATTGGAATCATTTTAGGGCTGATTTTAAGTCCTGTTTTGATTAGATTTTTAGGGCAAAAGAAAACAGTTCTATCAGGATTAGTATTAGCTCTAATTAGTGGTACTTTTCCGATGTATGCAAGTAGCTTTATGATGATTGCAATTTCCAGATTGTTATTAGGAATGGGAATAGGATTATTCAATTCATTGGCAGTATCATTGATTCCCCAATTTTATAATGATGATGAAGAAGAAACTGCTTCAATGTTAGGTTTTCAAAATGTAATGGGAGCCTTAGGAACAGCTCTTGTTTCATTTATTTTAAGTTGGTTAGTTACCATTAACTGGCACATGGCTTTTGGTATTTATTTATTAATTATTCCCGTTTTTATTTTATTTGCCCTATTTATTCCTAATGATAAGGCTAATAAGACGATAACTAAAAAAGCTGCACCAAAGAATAGAGAAAAAATTAATTCAAAATTAGTTGTGATTTGGACCGTCTTTTTCATTCTATTTATTTTTTATATGCCACTTTCTTACAAGCTACCTCTCTTGGTAACTTCTGAAAAATTAGGTAGTATGAGTCAATATGCGGCATTAACTGGTATTACTGGGCTATGTGGAATTCCACTTGGGGCAAGTTTTGGGATATTGTTCAAGAAGCTACATGATAAAATTTTCCCAATCGGATTTTTGATTACTGCAATCGGATTTTTATTATTTGGTTTTGCGACCAACTTGGTTATGATTTTTGCTGGAAATATTGTTCTTGGCTTCGGTGCAGCTTTAGCTGTCCCATACTTGTATAATTGGCTTTCTTGGGCAGCACCACATGGTTCAGTTAACTTAGCTACAACGATTGCTTTAGTTTTGATTAACATTGCTTGTTCAGTTTCTCCATATATTCTTAATTCCTTATCTGGGGTGTTAGGTAATTCAACGCCAAGATTTGCGATGTTTATTTGTGCAGCTGCTTTTATACTTTTAACAGTTTATGGATTGGGACATTATTTGCGGGTACATAGGATTAATATAAAAACAAAGCACCAATTTTAGATTTTTGGCTAAATGGAAAGTAATAAAAAATTAGGTCAATTGATAACCTAATTTAGTTACTAATAATACATATAATAAATATAAAAAGAAGAGAAGAGACGTAATAAAATGACACAATATTTAGCTTTCGATATTGGCGGTACTAATTTGAAATATGCCCTTTTAAATAATGCAGGTGAAATTATTGAGCATGATAAAGTACCCACACCAACGGATAATTTAGCAGATTTTTTAAAAGCAGTTTATAAGATTGCAGATCAGTATCAGGGACAATTTGAAGGAATTGCTTTTAGTGCACCGGGTAAAGTAGATACGAAAGCTAACACTGTTTACTTTGGGGGAGCTTTACCTTATTTAGACGGTGTAAATTTTCAACGACTTGTTGGTGATAAATATCACGTTCCTGTTGGTGTTGAAAATGATGGTAAAGCTGCGGCATTAGCTGAGCTTTGGCTTGGTGAATTAAAAGGGGTTAATAATGGTGCTGCAGTTGTTTTAGGAACTGGTATTGGTGGCGGAATTATCTTAGATGGCAGAATTTGGAGAGGCAGTCATTTTCAAGCAGGTGAACTTAGTTTTATGCAGACTGAAGGAGATAAGTCAGGCTTTGAACGTTTTGGTTGCACTTATGGTTCAGCTGTAAAAATGATTGAAAGTGTTAATAAGTTAATTGGAAATTCTGATTTAAAAGATGGGTATGCAGCCTTTGATGCTATTAATAATGGCAATGATCAGGCATTAAAAATTTTAGAGCGAGAGTGTAAAGAAGTTGCCACTATTATTTTTAATATTCAATCAGTAGTTGATTTGGATAAATTCGTAATTGGTGGTGGCATTAGTGCTCAACCCAAGGTGGTAGAAGCTATCAATAAACAATACCGATTGATTACTAATGAAGTTCCATTTATTGCTAAAATGTTGACACGGCCAACTATCGTAAGAGCAAAATTTATGAATGAAGCTAATATTTATGGGGCTTTGTATGCTTTGCTGTTGAAATTAAATGGTGAGGACGAATAAAGATTAATATTTAGATATTGAAAAAATGAATGTAAATAATTATGCTTCAATTCGATATCATGCAATTTGGCCACAATCTGAAATTCATCTAATAGCTGAGAGTGATCATGGTCTTCATCAAAATAGACAAGAAGTATACAATCGAGTAATAAAAGTTTTATGCAATGATTTAGATTAATCTTTTTTAAAGTGAATTTGAAAGCGTTGATAAACTTAGGATGACACTAAGTTTATCAACGCTTTTTGTATGAAGAATTTCTTTGAAATATATTTCACTGGCTGACAATTTATTTTTAAACAGTGAAATACTAATTCTATAGTAATGAAAAGGCTTCCAAACAATAAAAATAATTGGTATAAATAAACATGTAAGGTACCTCACTTAATAAATGTTTATCATTTCTAAGGAGACAGATTTATGGTTAAAGATGATCGAAAGTTTTCAGTTGTAATTGCTGGTGGTGGTAGTACTTTTACACCAGGATTTATTTTAAGATTAATTAATCAACAAGATAAATTCCCACTTCGCCAAATTAAATTTTATGATATTGATGCTGAACGACAAAAGAAGATTGGTGATGCATGTGCCATTATTATTAAAGAACGTGCACCACAAATAAAGTTTTCATATACTACTGATCCAGAAGAAGCATTTACTGATGTTGACTTCGTCTTTGGTTCAATTCGTGTTGGTAAATACGAAATGCGTAGTCATGATGAAAAGATTCCTCTTAAATATGGTGTAAATGGTCAAGAAACAACCGGCCCCGGAGGAATGGCATATGGTTTACGTTCAATTCCAGCAATCATTCAAATTATTGATTACATGGAAAAGTATTCACCAAATGCTTGGATGATTAATTATTCAAACACCATTGCAATTGTTTCTGAAGCTTGTCGTCGCTTCCGTCCAAAGTCAAAGGTAATCAATATTTGTGATATGCCAATTGACATTATGACTAGAATGGCTCGCATCTGTGGCCTTAAAGATTACCATGATTTAGACTTTATCTACTATGGTTTGAATCACTTCGGTTGGTGGAAAGAAGTTAGAAACTACAAGACTGGCGAGGACTTAATGCCTAAGCTTAAGAAGTATGTTCGTGAAAATGGATATTATGTAGGTGGAGATTTCGATAAGGATACTGAAGCTAGTTGGGTAGAAACCTTTAAGAAAGCCAAAGATTGCTATGCTTTGGAACCTGATACGTTGCCAAATACTTATATGCAGTACTATTACTACCCACAATACGAAGTAGCACATGCTGATCCACATCATACTCGTACTGATGAAATTCTTGAATATCGCCAAAAGATTGTCTTTGGTGAATGTAAGAGAATCGTTGAAGCAGGTACAGCTAAGAACAATATTTGGGATAAGAATGCAATTCACTCAGAATATATTGTTGATATCTGTCATGCAATTGCCTACAACACTCATGAAAAATTCTTAGCAAACATTCCTAATAATGGTGCTATTTCAAACCTTCCAGACGATATAATTGTAGAAGTTCCATGCTTATTTGGTGCAGATGGTGTTCAACCAATTGCTTGTGGTGAAGCTGGCAGATTCCAAAGAGGGATGATTATGGAACAAGTAACTTGTGAACAATTAGTTGTTGATGCTTATGAACAACATTCATATGAAAAGATGTGGCAAGCATTTGCTCTTAACAAGACAGTCCCAGATGCACTTGTTGCAAAGAAGATTCTTGACGATATGATTCCAGTTAACGCACCTTATTGGCCAGAATTAAAGTAATCAAAATCTGAATATAGTTGTAAAGATATAAAAGGTGCTAATTACTAGCACCTTTTTGCTTACGAGGTGAAAAATTATGATGCAGAAACTCCAAAGGTTTGGAGCCGCAATGTTTGTTCCAGTCCTTCTATTCTCATTTGCAGGTATTGTCGTAGCTTTATGTAGTTTATTTACCAATCCATTGATCTTTGGTTCGCTTGCCAAAGAAGGGACATTTTGGAACGGAATCTGGAATGTTGTAGCTAATGGTGGATGGACCGTATTTAATCAAGTTAATTTATTATTTGTTGTAGGTTTGCCAATTGGTTTAGCACATGCAGCTAAAGGTAGAGCTGCAATGGAATCGCTAGTTATCTACTTAACTTTTAATTATTTTGTAGCTGGCTTTTTACAATATTGGGGTCCATTTTTTGGCGTAAATAATTATGCTAAGGATTTAGTTGCTAACTCAACAAATGGCGGTCTTACAATGATTGCCGGTATAAAAACTCTTAACACCAGTATGGTAGGGGCATTATTAGTAGCCGGAATTGTTATTTATTTGCATAATCATTTCTTTGATAAAAAGTTACCAGATTGGTTAGCTACTTTTCAAGGTTCAACATATGTTGTAATGTTAGGTTTCTTTGTAATGATTCCTTTTGCATTCTTGACTTGTTTAGTATGGCCTAAGATTCAATTAGGAATTACAAGTATGCAAACCTTTATTGTACATAGCGGCTTAGTTGGTGTTTGGATTTATACATTCTTAAACCGTATCCTTATTCCAACAGGGTTACACCACTTAGTATATATTCCATTCCAATTTGGTCCAGCAGTTGTTGAAGGTGGATTACAACCATATTGGCTAAAGCACTTGGCAGAATTTGCTCAAAGTAGTAAGCCACTTAGTGTTTTGGCACCAGAATTAGGCTTCCAACTTTATGGGAATGAAAAAGTATTCTTAGTTCCAGCAATTTGTTATGCATTTTATGCAACTGCAAAAAAGAGCAAGAAAAAGCAAACTTCAGCATTACTTATTCCAGCAGCTTTAACTTCGGTTTTTGCTGGAATTACGGAACCTGTTGACTTTACTTATTTGTTTGCGGCACCTGTATTATGGGTGATTTATTCTTTGCTTTCAGCAACTATGAACACTACTATGTGTGCTTTTGGTGTTGTAGGTAATATGACTGATGGTGCAATTGGTATTGCTGCTCAAAACTGGATTCCACTTTGGCCACACCATTGGCAAACATATATTATTCAATTTGTTATTGGGTTTATTTTTGCAATAATTGTGTTCTTCGTCTTTAAATACATGATTTTGAAGTTTAATTATATTACTCCAGGTCGTGAAGCTGATGATGAAGATGTTAAACTTTTGTCAAAAGCTGAATACAAAGCAAAGAAAGCTGCTGAAAAAGCAGGAAGTGCAAATGCTAATGATCCATATATTGCACGTGCATCTGCTTATCTTGAATTATTAGGTGGTCCAAGTAATATTGAAGATTTAACTTCATGTGCAACAAGATTAAGAGTGACTGTTGTAGATACTAATAAAGTTGCCTCTGATTCAGCATTTAAGCAAAATAAAGCTGTCAGTGTTGTACACCATGGTAAAGCTTTGCAAGTAATTGTCGGATTAGATGTTGCTCAAGTTCTTGAAAGAATGCAAGCGATGATGCAAGAGCAAGGCCACGATAATGTTGCTTCAACAGAAGTGGATCCAACTCTTGAAAAGGCTACTGGATTTATTGATCTATTAGGTGGCCAAAGTAATATCGAAAAACTAATGTCATGTGCTACAAGATTAAGAGTAACTGTTGTAGATCCAAGCTTAGTGGCAGATGAAGTTGCATTTAAACAAGTTGGGGCATACAACTTAGAAATAAAAGATAAAGAAGTAGATATTGCAGTAGGGTTAGAAACAGATGACATTATTGCTAAAATGAAAGAAATAATGTAAAAGTGTTAAAGACTTTCATTGTACACAAAATGGCAATATTTTAACAGAAAAATATTCAAAATATCAACGTCTGTAGTCCTTTGTATTAGTCCATTGTGCTATATTTAAATTAGCATAATGGGGGATGAGAACATGAATTTACAAACGCGTATTTATGAAAAACAAGGTGACTTGAGTGGATCTGAAAAAGAGATTATTCAAGGTTTATTAAGCTCAGCTAAAGAAAATTCTCAGCTTAGTTTAAAAGATTTATCTAAAAAATTATATGTTTCAGAATCAGCTATTTTTAGATTGTGTAAAAAATTGGGACTATCTGGTTATAGTGAATTAAAATTTGAACTTTCAGCAGTTTCTTCAATAAAAAATCACCCAAATAATAATTTTGTTAAAGAAATGGCTGACTTAACTACTAACACTATTAAACAGTTTGAAGCACGAAACTTAACTAATTTTTATATTGATGTTCAAACAGCTAAAACAATATATTTGTATTCAACCGGTTGGCAGCAAGAGTTATTAGCTAGTTATATTTCTAAAGAATTATTTTTATTTGGCAAGCAAACTGTGTTGTTGCCATCAGCGTTGGATGAGTTGAAGATGAGAGGTCAATTCTTCAATAAGGGAGATATGTTATGGACAATTTCATATTCCGGAAATAATTCATCCATAGTAAATGAATTAAAGAAGATTAGTTTAGTTGGAGATAAGATTAAATTAGTATCTTTAACTAAAATGGGAAGTAATGATTTAGCTACGATTTCAGATTATAGTTTCTTTTTCCAAACAATTGATTTTAGTTATAAAAATAATGGGGGGGTAGCCCCCGCTCCTGTTTCTCTCCAGCATATATTTTGATTGATTTGCTTATGAATGGATATTTTGATTGGCAACAGAAGAAGGGATAGCTATGATTTCACATTTAAACTTTTCTAGCTTTTTAGATAGAATTGTTCAAAATTTAAAATTAACGCCTAAAAAGTTGCTGAAGTGGTATTCATATGTATTAATTTTTGTGCCACTTGCTTGTGCAGCATTAGTAGGCCTACATTTAGTAACATCAGCAACAACTTTTTCTAATCTTCTAAAAAATCAAGCAGGATTAGCAGTTGGAGTGATTATAGCTTTATGCGATTTGATAATTGGCTATTTTTGTCTTTTAAATTTAGAAATATTCTATAAAAGAAAAACTTATAGAGTGTTTATGGTTACGCAAGTTATTACACAAGCTTTAGTTGGTAATTTTATGTGTGTAATTATGGCAATCTTAGGAATTTATTTAAGCCAAGAACTTCCAAATGAAAAACAAATCAATCTTAAAGCCAAGCTAGTTATAAATTTAGGTACAGCGTTATTATTACTTAGTTTTGTTCTATTGGTAATAATTGAATTTAAGAAATAGAGGTTAAGCAATGTTCGGTTTATTTAAAAGAAATTCAAAGTTAAAAGTTGTATCACCAGTTAAGGGAGATTTAATTCAAATTACTGACGTTAATGATGATGTCTTTTCAACAAAAATGTTGGGTGATGGTTTTGCTGTTGAACCTTTTGATGGGACGATTGTTGCTCCTTTATCAGGGAAAATTACCACTCTATTTCCTACTAAACATGCTCTTGGAATTACAACAGATAAAGGGTTAGAAGTCTTGATTCATATGGGAATTGATACTGTTGAATTAAAGGGAACTCCTTTTGATGTATTTGTAAAAATGAATCAAGAAGTTAAGGCAGGCGATAAATTAGCCCAAATAAATTTAGACAAGATAAAACAAGCTGGGTTAGCAGATACAATTATTGTGGTTTATACTAATATGGATTTACTAAAATCAGTATCCGCAGTTGACCCAAGGCCACTTTCAGCCGGTGATGTTGTTCAAGAAATTGAATATAAGTAATTAATATCCGTACAGAAATGAACAGAAGCAGGAAGATACCTGCTTCTGTTTTTTTATGTTACAAAAAAATATTAAAAATTTTCATTACCCCAATATATTGAATATATCAATGATTTGTATAGCACATCTTGTTGCTTGCATATTACAATTTTGATTGACCCATTTTTGGAAAGTAGTATATTCATACCTGTAAGCATTAACTTAGCTTGATACTTTGGAGGTAAAAATTGAAAAGAAACCGTTATGTTGTCGCCCTTGCTGGCGTTGTTTTACATTTAATGATTGGTTCTGTTTATGCTTGGAGCGTTTTTACAAAACCAATCGCTGCTGAAACTGGTTGGTCTATTAAAGCAGTAACATTTGCTTTTAGTTTAGCTATTTTCTTCCTGGGAATGTCTGCTGCTTTTATGGGACGATTAGTTGAAAAATATGGGCCTACTGTAACTGGTACAGTTTCTGCCATCTTGTTCGGGTTAGGCGTAATGCTTACCGGTGTTGCAATTGGAGCTCATCAACTTTGGCTACTTTATTTGTGCTATGGAGTAATTGGTGGTGTAGGGCTAGGAGCAGGATATGTAACTCCTGTTTCTACAATCATTAAGTGGTTCCCAGATAAACGGGGGCTAGCTACTGGACTAGCAATTATGGGCTTTGGCTTTGCTGCTTTGTTAACAAGTACTGTTGCTAATCACCTCTTGAGTCTTAAAAGCGTTGGCCTTGAAAAGACTTTTTATATTTTAGGTGCTGTTTACTTAGTAGTAATGCTCTTGGCAGCTCAATTAATTAAGCGCCCACGACCTGGAGAAGTTCCTACTCAAACTAATTTGCCAAAAAATAGTACAGGTATTCAAATGAGAGCTAATGACGCTTTAAAAACACCAGCCTTTTATTGTTTGTGGTTTATGTTTTTTATAAACATTACTACTGGTATTGGCCTTGTTTCGATGGCTTCTCCGATGGCTCAAGGAATGGTCAATATGAATGCCGCAAAAGCTGCTGCTTTGGTTGGAATTATTGGTTTATTCAATGGTTTTGGCCGATTGATCTGGGCAAGTTTATCAGACTATATAGGTCGTCCCCTAACATATACCTTGATTTTTGTTGTTGATATTCTTTGTCTAGGCACGATTCTTTATTTGCGACAAGAACTACTATTTTCAATGGCACTTTGTCTTCTTCTATCGTGTTACGGAGCTGGTTTCTCCGTAATTCCTGCTTATTTAGGTGACGTGTTTGGCACTCGTGAACTTGGTGCTTTGCACGGTTACACTTTAACTGCTTGGGCAGTTGCTGGAATGGTTGGTCCTACAATTATCACCTATACCAGTCACGGCAGTGACTATTCCAAGACTTTACTTATTTTTATTATTATTGATGTTATATCTTTACTTGTCTCATTTTTTGTAAAAACTCAAATCAAACACATGAAAAAAGCCTAATTAAGCAATAAAAAGACCTCGGGATTTCCGAGGTCTTTTTATATTATTTATTTTAATAACTTTTTGGCTAATTCAAAGTCACCTAAAGTTGCTGAACCATTGTTGGCAACTGCTGGTCGAACAATTAATTCATCAAGGTCAGGAGTTGCTACATAGTTATTATTTAAGTCATCAAAGTATTTGCGGATTTGTACTAAATCATCTTCGTTTAAAACGGAACCACCAACAACCATTACGTCAGGTCGAGTGGTCATGTAGGCGTTGTAGAGCATTTGTGCTACATAATATTGTAAAAAGCTAAATGCTTTATGATCTCTTGGTAAATCTTCTCCAGGGATACCAGTTCTACCTTTTAAGCTAGGACCTGCGGCCATGCCTTCAACGCAAGCACCATGGAAAGGACAACCACCTTTATAATCATCACCTTCAGCTCTTACTACCATCATATGACCCATTTCTGGGTGGTAGTTACGACCAATAAATTTACCTTCTTGGATAATACCGCCACCGATACCAGTACCGATAGTTACGTATAAGTAAGTTTTGGTATTATCAGCACCACGGGCAATATATTCACCATAACAAGACCCATTTACATCAGTTGTGATGTAAACTGGAATGTTTAATTCTTTTTCGAAAAATCCTTTGAAGTTAGCACCTGACCAACCTGGCTTAGGTGTATCCAAAATATAACCATAAGTACGTGAATCAGGATTAATATCAACTGGTCCAAAGGTTGCAATACCAAGGGCATTTACTGGATTTTTCTTAAAAAATTCTGCACAAGCTTTGAAAGTTTCTTCTCTACTTGTAGTGGGAATTCGGTCAGTTGCAATTATTTTACCGGATTCAATATCTTGAACAGCAACAATGAACTTGGTACCTCCAGCTTCAATGCTGCCGACAGTTTTTGCATTTGTCATTAGTGTTTTCCTCTCCGTTTTTGATTTTTATAAAATGTAAAGGCTTTAAAAATCATAACGATTTTAGCACAAATTAGACATTACTTGTAGCTTTAACACATTTTTTCTTAAAAAAGATACCAAGTATTTTTAGATGGAAGATATAAGTGGTTTTATAAGATTGATTGTTTATATCTATCGATTTAATGGTAAAGCACAATTGATTGAATAAACGCTTACAAATATACTTGAGATAAGCTTATAGGTACGAGGCTGATAGATATGGCTAGTAAAAAAATAAATAATTTAAAAATAACTGCAAGTATTTTATATTTGTCATATTTTATGATGGGATTACGTTTATCAATGGTTGCACAATATAAACCAGAATTCGCTACTATATGGCATACTGATGTAAGTGGAGTTTTGCAAGTGGTTGCAGCTATAGGGCTAGGCGGTATTATATCGATTTTGATAACAGGACCAGTGTCTGATTATTTTGGTAGAAAATTTTGTGCTGTTATAGGTCATTTGATCTGGGCAAGTTATTTTATAGGGTTACTTTATGCACCTAATCTAACTGTTGCGTATATAATTGCTACTACTTCTGGGATAGGACAGAGTTTCGTTAATTCAAGTAATTTTCCTTCTCTAATGGAAATATTTCCTAAAAATGCTTCAATTGCTGGAATTATGACAAAATTTGCAATTAATATCGGTCAATTTGCTTTACCAATTTTTGCTTTTGTTGTTAGCCTTTTGGGAGCAAACTATCGGATAGTTTTTTGGGGTACAGGGTTGGTTTATTTAGCATTAGCTTTTTTATTAATATGCTTGCCATTTCCTCAACACCATTCTAAAAAGCAATTGGTGAAACAATCATTTGCTTTTACTGATAGACTGCCAATTAGTGTTATTGCTTTAGCTTTAATTGGTTATACTTCTACTGCAGTATTTTTATTATGGGTAAATACATATCAAGAATTAGCTAAAAGTTATGGAGTAAGTAATCCCATCTATCTTCAAACAATTTATGCTTTTGGAGCAAGTATAGCAGTAGTTTTTAATTCCTTCATTATAAAAAAGGGTATTAAAGAAGTGGCCCTTTTGCTATATTATCCTTTATTTACCGCACTTAGCTTAATTCTTACTGTTTTAATTAAAGCAAGCTGGATAGTGTCATTTGCAAATCTGGCTGTAGGCTTTTTTGCTGCCGGTGGTTTGTATCAGCTTGCTTTAACAGTATTAGGTAATAGCTATCCAACAATTAAGGCAACAGCGCAATCGTGGGCAGCTTTCTTTTCAGCTTTATCTAATTTGACAATTTTTTCTATTGCGAGCTGGATAACTGGTTTTTCAGGGGCTAATTCCGCGAAATATATTGTAATTATGAATATATTTTTATCTTTATTAGGTTCAGTATTAGCTTTAATTGTAAAAGTATGTAATAAAAAAGGTTAGCTTCAGTTGGATTAAACGAAAAACTATCAATAGTCTGAATCTATTAATAATTATGTCATTGTTTGTTTTTTTTAATTAAAAAACATTTTAAAATGAAACCGATTACTATTAGTGATAGGAGAGGTAAAATATGACAAAACAAACTTTGCAAGCTGAAGCTAATGGTCGTAATGGCAAGATTAAATTTGATATTAATATTGATAATAACGAAATAAAAGATATAAAAGTTACCAAATCTAGTGAAACACCAGCAATATTTAATCAGGTTTTTGATAAATTAAAAAATTCCATTATAGAGGAGCAATCATTTGATGTAGACGCTGTATCGGGCGCTACTATTATGACAAGTGCCTTACTTGATTCTGGAAAAAATGCCTTAAATCAAGCAGGAGTTACACCAGTAGCTAAAGAGAGCGATAAAACAAATCGGGAAGTAAACCTAGATGTAGATGTTGCCGTCATTGGCTCAGGAGCTGCAGGATTGATTGCAGCTTGCCGAGCTCTTTCAATGGGAAAAAATGTAGTAGTTCTTGAAAAGAATGGTTATTTAGGTGGAGCTACAATATTAAATGGTTCAAATGTAGTAGCTACAGGTTCTAACTTGGCTCAGCAATTATTTGGTACTGAGGCGCAAGAAGACAGCAGTAAACGACTTTTTGATGATATTACTCGTGAATGCCGAGGTACCAATTATCCTGAATTATCAAAGATTTTAGTTAATAATATTGGTAAGGCTGTTGATTTTATTAAAGAGTTTGCTAATTTGACTTATCAAAAAGCAGAAACACAAACAATTGAGCATTCGGTTAATCGGCAAGTGGAAATGCCAAGTGAAAGTTCATATGAATTAATTAAGAAGATAGCAACTGCTTTTGAAGAAAAAGGTGGCAAGATTTTACTTGATGCGCGTGTTGAAAAAATCAATTCTGAAGATGGTGTACCTGTTAGTTTAGTTGCTGAAGGAAAGCACCAAACTACAAACGTTAAGTTTAAATCTCTTATTTTGGCTGCCGGTGGTTGGGGCGCCAAAGACTTCAAAGAAAAGCGGACTTCGATTCCTTATTATGGCCCAATGACTTCAACTGGAGATTATTTCTTCTTTAACAAGGGATTAAATCTGGCTAGCCGTAATTTAGATTGGTATAAAGTTTATCCACATGGATTAGAAGTTGAACCTGGAATTGCTAAACTTACAACTTATTCAACAAAAGAAGCAAGTGATATGGGGGCAATTTTTATTAATCGGGCTGGTAATAGAATTGTAAATGAATCAGATCCATACACTCATTTTAGAGATGCAATTGCTGCTCAAAAAGATCAGATAGCTTTTGTTCTTATGGATCAAAGAATTTGGAACAGATTTTATGAACTAATGCTTAAATATGGTTTTACTGCTGATGAAATTAGTCATTATTTTGCACTTGATGGCAAGCAAAGCCCAATTTTAGTAAAAGGAAATCTTGAAACAGTAGCTAATAAAGCTGGTATTAATTTTGAAAATTTACAGCATACCTTATCTAATTATCAAAATTATGCTAAAAATGGTAAGGATCCTGAGTTCGGACGTGAGGCAAAATTTATGCATGAATATTCAGGTGATACTTACTACGTTATTGAACAAAAACTTCGCTTCTGTACAACTTTAGGTGGGTATGAAACTAATAGCCAAATGCAATTATTAAATAGTGATATGAAGCCAGTAGCTAATTATTATGCAGCTGGTGAAATAATTGGTGGTGCCAATGGTCATGACTCTATGCCAAGTATGATGAATTCATGGAGCTATGCTTCAGGCTTTTTAGCTGGAACTAATGCTAGTGACAATTGCAATAATCGATAAAAAATAAGCTATTTTTATCCTTTAAGAGATAAGAATAGCTTATTTTTTTAAATCATAGTATTTTTTTCGTTAAAACTATTTCGACAATATTTTTCAGCGTAACTTTGAAAACGTTGCACAACTGGTGGTAAAAAGTGATTTGCTTTAGTAATGGCATAAATTGGGTGGACTACTGCCTTATCTTTAATAGGTAACAGTTTCACTATCCCACTACTTAATTGTGACATATGAGGTACGATTGCAACCCCAAAGTTATAACGAACAAACCCTAAGACCGAATGATCTTCCTGAACTTCGACAGCTACTTTTGGTTTTATGTTTGCTTGATCGAATATTTTTTTGAGAAAAATTCCTAAGCCACTGTTACGCTGATAAAGTACCATAGGATATTTAGCTAGTTCGGAAAGAGTAACCTCATCTTTTTTAGCAAGAGGATGGTTAAAGGGAACAGCAGCTAATAATTCTTGATTTACTAGGTGAAATTGGTTAACTTGCGCTACCAGAGCAGGAGTTGTAGCTTTTGATGCAAAAACTAAATCAAGTTTTTCTTCTAGTAATTCTTCAATTAATTTATCTGTAATATCTTGGCTATACGAAAAAGTGATTTTCTTAGCAGTTGGATTATTTTTAAAGGTTGAAACTAACTCAGGTACTAGGTCTTGGCCCATAGTATAGGTAAATCCTAAATGAATATGTCCTTGATTAATATCATGCAATTCTGCAACGTATTCATTGCCCTTTTTTAAGGCATCTAGGCTTGCTTCTACGTGCTTTAAATAGATGCGACCATAATTGGTTAACTTAATATTACGACCTTCTTTTTCAAATAATGGCACTCCTAATTCATCTTCAATACTGTTAATTGCATATGAAAGAGAAGGTTGGGAGATACCTAAAGATTCTGCAGCTCGTGCCATGTGTTCAGTATGAGCTAATTCTACAAAGAATTCCAAGTGTCTTAAATTCATAAAATTTCTCCTCGAATTTACAGGATAAATAATAAACTGTCTTTATTGATAAATTGAACTAGTTTTATTTATTGCTTACTTTGAAAACGATACCATAAAAAGTGAATTGAGAACATATTAACAAAGATTTTTATTAAGGAGATTTTAATTATGACAAATAAAATAACTGGTGTAAATGGTCCTATTAATGGTTGGCTTGATGGTCATACCTACTTAATTGGTTTGATGGCTTACCCAATCCGCCACTCAATGTCTCCAACAATGCACAATAATGCTTTTGCAAAATTAGGTTTAAACTTTACTTACCTTTGCTTTGAAATTGATAACAAGAAGTTACCTAAGGCAGTTGAAGCTATTAGAACTTTGGATATGCGTGGTTCAAATGTTTCTATGCCTAATAAAAAAGAAGTTATTAAATACTTAGATAAATTATCTCCAGCTTCAGAAATGTGTGATGCTGTAAACACTATTGTTAACGATAATGGCGTTTTAACAGGCTACACTACTGACGGAATTGGCTTTATGAAGAGCTTGGAAGATGAAGGTATTGATATCCGTGGTAAGAAGATGTGTTTAGCTGGTGCTGGCGGTGCCGCAACTCCAATTGCTGTTCAAGCTGCTCTTGATGGTGTTAGTGAAATTGAAATTTTTAACCTTAACGATGATAAATGGTCTCAAGCTGAAAAGAATGTGAAGACAATCAATGAAAAGACTAACTGTAAGGCTAGTTTACACCACTTGGAAGACAAAGATGACTTCAAGCGTGCCATTAGTGAATGCGACATCTATTGTGATGCAACAGGTGTTGGGATGAAGCCTCTTGAAGATATGACTTTAGTTGAAGATCCTAGTTGGTTCCACGAAGATATGACTGTCTTTGACACCGTTTATGCTCCAAGAACTACTAAGCTAATGAAAGTCGCTCAAAAAGCTGGTGTAAAGCATGTTTTAAATGGTATCGGCATGATGATTGAACAAGGGGCTGCCGCATTTAAGCTTTGGACTGGTGAAGACATGCCAACTGATTATATTCGTCAAGTTATTTTTGAAAATGATGCTAAAGATAATAATTAAAAGCTATTATTTTACTGAGTAGATATGGGGATAGTTATGAAGAATAAATATACACCTACGGCCCTAGCGCTTTATTTCAATTATTTTGTTCATGGGATGGGCGTTATTATCCTGTCTCAAAATGCAGCTAATTTGGCTCACCAATGGGGAACTACGGAAACTGGTGCTCTTGCAGTAGTTTCTTCATTAGGAATTGGACGAATTATAAATCTTTTAGCTTCAGGAGTTTTATCTGATAAATTTGGGAGAAAACCATTTGTTCAATTAGGAATTGTTACTTATTTTATTTTCTTTGTTGGCATTTTAATGTCACCGAATACGGTTATTGCGTATATTCTAGGAATTTTAGCAGGAATGGCTAATTCGTTCCTTGATACCGGTACTTATCCAGGTTTGATGGAAATTTATCCAAATTCTAAAGGAACTTCTAATGTTGTATTAAAGGCATTTATTAGTGCAGGGCAATTTTTCTTACCCTTTATTGTTAGCTTTTTAGCAGCTGCACATATGTGGTATGGATGGTCATTTTTAATTCCAGCAACTATTTTGGTGCTTACTTTTCTTTATTTCATGTTTGGTGGAGCTTTCCCAGACTCAAATTCAACTAATAAAACTGTTGAAGAAAAGATAACTGATAATAATGTAAAAACTAATTTATGGTTAGATGGCACTTTATTTATTATTTATGGATATATTTCACAAGCAACCTTTTATTTGGTAAGCCAGATGCTTACACAATATGGTCAAAAAATAGGTAATCTTTCGCAAGTAACAGCTCACTCATTAGTTAGTTGGTATTCTTTAGGATCAATTATTTGTGTGCTAACTACTGCTGTTTTGGGTAAGAAATTTAGTGAAATTCAATTTGTTCCTATTTACACTTTAGGTGCATTTATTTCATTAGCCCTAATGTGGTTATATCCTACTAATGCTAGTTTGATGATTATTTTATCGATATTGGTTGGATTTTTTGCTGCAGGTGGTGTAATGCAATTAGCATTAACAGTCATGGCTGAATTTTTCCCTGCTGGTAAAGGAACAGTTACAGGTTTCTTTTATACAGCAGGTTCAATTGCATCATTTACGATACCTTTAGCAATTAATTGGATTGGAAACATGCGAAATGTGATGCTTTTTGATGTGATTATTGCATTAATTGGATTTATTGATACTAGTATGATTGCTATGCGGTATAAAAAGATGTTTGGCAAATTAGGAAAGTAGGAAGTATTATGGCGACTGTAAAAATTAGAAATGTGGTTTTAGGTGAAGGATTACCTAAAATAGCCGTACCTAATGTCGGAAGGACAAGGGAAGAAATTATATCTGCAGCTAAAGAAATTATACAGGCTAAGCCAGATTTGATGGAGTGGCGGATTGATTATTTTGAAGCAGGTATAAATAATTTTGATACATTGAAAATGGTAGCCCAAGAACTTCGTAAGGTTATGGAAGAAATACCTATTTTAATAACTTTCAGAACCAAAAACGAAGGTGGAGTATTATCATTACCTGAAGAAAGATATTTATCTTTGCTTAATCAAATTATTGTAAATAGGTTAGGTGATGCTGTTGATATTGAACTCTTCCATGATGAAGATACAGTTAAACGGTTAGTTAAAGTGGCGCATCAATATAATGTAATTGTAGTTATGAGCAATCATGATTTTGATAAAGTACCTAGTAAAGATATAATCGAATTTAGATTGAAAAAGATGGCCGAATTAGGTGCTGATATCCCTAAATTTGCATGTATGCCACATTCAAGCATGGATGTTTTAACTTTATTGATGGCTACTACAGTTGTAAATGAAACTATTTCTAATCCAATCATTACAATGGCAATGGGGGATTTAGGAAAAGTCAGTCGGATAGCTGGACAGGTATTTGGATCAAGTTTATCATTTGGTGCTGTTGGTCAGACATCTGCTCCAGGTCAATTAACTATTTCTGATTTGAGAAATGCTGAGAAGTATTTAGAATTACATTAATAATGCATAAAAAACCGTTAAAGCAAGGCTTTAACGGTTTTGTTTTTATTTTTTATAATATTCTTTGATATAAGCAAGTATTCGTTTAGTTGCGGGAGATAAAAAGTGATCTTTCTTAGTTGCTACATAAACTGGATTAATAGCAGCATCACTATCAATATCTAGAAATTTTATTTTGTGTTGATTAATTAGTTCACTTTTAGGCACAATGGCAACGCCAAAATCTGAATTTACAAAGTTCATTATAGGTGCCGTATCTGCCAAAACCATTGAAATATTAGGTTCTATCCCGGCTCTTTCAAAGAAAGTATCAATATTTTGTCTTAAACAGTTGACGTGGGGATATGTAATCAATGGATATGAAGCAAGGTCATTAACACTGATTTTATCTTGATTAGCTAATGGACTATTAACAGAAACAGCTAAATATAGCTGTTGATCAAATAAATGAGTTAGATTCACTGCTTCTAAATCATCAGGATTAGCTACAATTGCTAAGTCTACTTTTTCATCTAGTAGTTTTTTGATAATAATTGATGTGATATCTTGTTCAAAGTAAAAACTGATATGTTGTTCAGGATTTTCATGTTTAAAGTTATTTACTATTACAGGTGCTACTTCACGTGCTGCGGATGAAAAACCGAAACGAACAGTTCCACTATTAGTATCAACTAATTCACTAATATAAGTGTTTCCCTTACTAAAATCTGCTAAGCCAGCTTTGACATATCTTAAATATATTTCTCCATATTTACTTAACTTAATATTACGTCCATCTTTTTCAAATAATGGCACACCTAATTCTTTTTCGATACTGCTAATTGCATATGACAAAGATGGCTGCGTTATACCTAAATTTTCAGCAGCTTTTGCCATATGTTCAGTATGTGCTAGTTCAACGAAAAACTCTAAATGACGTAAATTCATTGAAAAAATCCACTCTTTCTATGAAATCCCTAATACCCTCTCTATGAATATAAAATAAAATAACTAATTATGCAATAGTGTTATATTTAAATAACAAAAAATGTTTACTAAAAAAGAAGCCCTATAACTATATTGATAGAGCTTCTTTTTGGAGAATTGTTTACTTAATTGTCATAAACGATTACTGCTTCATGCATTTCAACAGCATCCCAAACCTTTTTTATTTCACTAGGTCGAATATTTACACAACCATGGGAGCCACCTTTTAGATAGGCAGTCTTTGACCAATCAGTTCGCCAGCTAGCATCGTGTAGTCCACAACCACTTAAAGTAAATGGCATCCAGTAACTTACTTTAGATGAATAACTTGAGCCATCATCATTAGTACCTGTTAAAGTACTTGGTGATTGTTTGTATTCAATGTACCAAACACCAGTTGGAGTAGCATCAGAAGATCCGGAACTAGTTTGAGCAGTTCCAGTTACTACATCATTCAAAGTCACAGCCACTACACCATTTTTAATAATCCATAATTTTTGTTCTTTGATAGAAACTACTACATAATTTTTACCTAAGCCATTATTAGTTGTTGTGTATCCAGTACCATAAGTACTATAGCCTTTACCATAAATGTAATTAGAACCATCTATGGTGGTATCTCCGTTGCTTAGAGCTTTTTCAATTGCAGGAATAGCTGTTTTAGTATTAATGCCCCATCCGTAAGATTTATTAGTTACAGTAATTGTCTTTCCATTAGGAGTTGTAAATGAATATGATTTATCTAAAGTTGAGACTTCTGAGTTGATTTGGGACAATTTGGCAGATAAAGCAGAAGTATCAGTAAAGTGGAATTGGCCACCATAGTATTCAACTGTCTTAAATAAGTTCTTTGCTTCAAGTGAGAAATCTTTTCCCCCAACTTTATAAGTTGTTTTGGCATTGTAAAATTCGGATAATTTCTTTTTTGCTTCTTTTAAGGTGTTATCAGCAAAATTCCATTTCTTATCTGATGGAAGAGAAGTATGCTGTTTATTGAAATATTTAGTAACAGTTTTTTTATCTGTTACTTGAATACCATCTAATTTCATGCTGGTAATTTTACCATCAGTCATTGTTGCAGCTGTTTTAGCGTTTTTGTTAATTTTAGTAACAGCCTGATTGATTGTTAATCCACCAACTTTAACGCCAAATATTTTTACATTTTTATTAAAATGTTTGCTTGTGTACTTTAGTGTAGCTTGTCGCTGCTCTTCGATATGATTGTGATAGATAAAACCACCAAACAAAGAAAGGATAACAATTGCAGAAAAAAGAGAAACGAGTATCTTATTTTTTTTAAACCAATTATCTGCAGTATTTTTTGAATGTTTTCCAGTCAAAATTTTTTCGCCACCTATTTAAATTTGAATATATTTTACCAAAAAAAGCATTCTATTGCTAAAATGTTGCACTTTTTTGGTATTATCTAATTAACAGCTTTTTATTAAGTTAAGGAGAAAAAATAATGGGAAAAATCAATCGTTTTTATGATACATTTCACCCTAATCATTATGATTTATTCATTAATGTAAATCGGGCCGATAAAAAAATAAATGGTACTTCAACTATTGCTGGTGAAGCATTATCTAAAGAAATATCTGTTCATCAAAAGTTTATGAGCATTAGTAAGGTAACTCAAGATGGCGAAGCAGTACCTTTTGAAGTAGATGAAAAAGCTGAAGCAATTAAAATTACATTAGCTAAAGCCGGCAATACTACTATCAGCATTGACTATAGTGCACCGCTTACTGATACAATGATGGGTATTTATCCATCGTATTACCAACTAAATGGCAAAAAAGAAGAAATTATTGGTACTCAATTTGAAACGACTTTTGCTAGACAAGCCTTTCCATGTATTGATGAACCAGAAGCAAAAGCTACTTTTAGTTTAGCTCTTAAATTTGACGAGCATGAAGGTGAAACCGCTCTTGCTAACATGCCAGAAATTAAATGTGAAGATGGCGTTCACTATTTTGAAAAGACTGTAAAGATGTCAACTTATCTAGTGGCCTTTGCCTTTGGTGATTTGCAATCTAAGATGACAGAAACTAAGAGTGGCGTTAAAGTTGGTGTGTTTGCAACTAAGGCACACAAGGCCAAAGAATTAGACTTTGCCTTGGATATTGCTAAGCGTGCAATTGAATTTTATGAAGATTTCTACCAAACACCGTATCCATTACCACATTCATGGCAATTAGCGCTACCAGATTTTAGTGCTGGTGCAATGGAAAACTGGGGCTTGGTAACTTATCGTGAAGCTTACTTGTTGCTAGATCCAGACAACACTCCACTTGATATGAAGAAGCTAGTGGCAACTGTTATTACGCACGAACTTGCTCACCAATGGTTTGGTGACCTAGTAACCATGAAGTGGTGGGATAATTTATGGCTTAACGAAAGTTTTGCTAATATGATGGAATACTTATCACTTGATCACTTGGAACCTAACTGGAATGTTTGGGAAATGTTCCAATCTTCTGAAGCTCCAGCAGCTTTGACAAGAGATGCAACTGATGGTGTTCAATCGGTTTATGTTGAAGTTAAAGATCCAGCAGAGATTGATACTTTATTCGATGGTGCCATTGTTTATGCTAAAGGTTCTAGAATGCTAGTAATGGTACGAGCACTTTTAGGCGATAAGGCTTTACAAAAAGGACTTAAGTACTACTTTGACCATCACAAATTTGGTAATACTACTGGGGATGACTTATGGAATGCCTTGTCAACTGCAACTGATTTGAATATTGCAGAAATTATGCACTCATGGCTCAATCAACCAGGTTATCCTGTAGTGAATGCTTTTGTTGAAGATGGCCACTTGAAGTTAGCGCAAAAGCAATTCTTTGTTGGTGAAGGTGAAGATAAGGGCAGAACTTGGCAAATTCCATTAAATGCCAACTTTGAAGCACCAGCTATTATGACTGAAAAAGAATTAGACTTGGGTGATTACAAGACTTTACGTGAAAAAGCGGGTCATGCATTAAGAATTAATGTTGGCAATACTACTCACTGTGTTGTTAAGTACGATGAAACTTTAATGAATGATATTCTAGCAGAAGTAGAAGATTTAGATTCAATTAGTAAGTTACAACTTCTTCAAGATTTACGCTTACTTAGTGAAGGTCGCGAAAGTTCATATGCTGAAGTTGTTCCTTTACTTGATAAACTTAAAGATTCTAAGTCAAACCTTGTAAATAATGCAATTTACACTACAGCTAGAAAGTTACGTCAGTTTGTAACTCCAGATTCAGATGCTGAAAACTACTTGAAGCAGTTCTACAACCGCTTAAGTGAAGAACAAGTTAAGAGATTGGGTTGGGATGTAAAACCTGATGAAAGTGATGAAGATAAGTTAACTCGTCCATACGTTTTAAGCGCAAGTCTTTATGGAGGAAATATTGATTCAGTTCGTGCAGCACACAAGCTTTACCAAGATCATGAAGATGACTTAGAAAGTTTAAATGCGGATGTTCGTCCATATGTTTTAATTAACGAAGTAAAGAATTGTGGCTCAAGTGCATTAACTGATAAGTTAATTAATCTTTACCAAACTACTAGTGATGCAAGCTTTAAGAGTGATTTAACTGCTGCAATTACTTCATCTAAGAGTGAAAGTGAACTTGAAAAAGTGGTTTCTTACTTTAAGAATGCTGATATTGTTAAGCCACAAGATTTACGTGGTTGGTTTGCAAGTGTCTTAAATAATAAGCTAGGTGAACAACTTGCCTGGGATTGGATTAGAAATGAATGGGCATGGCTGGATAAGACTGTTGGTGGTGACATGGAATTCACTACGTTCATTACAGTAATTGCGAGAAACTTTAAGACAGCTAAGCGCCTTGAGGAATTTAAGGCATTCTTTGAACCTAAACTTGATCAACCAATGTTAACTCGTGAAATTAAGATGGATACTAAGGTTATTGAAACTCGTGTTGAATTAGTTGAAGCTGAAAAAGTTAAGGTTAATCAAGCAGTTAAAAATTTATTTATAGAAGAATAAAAGAGAGGCGCTAGATGCGCCTCTCTTTTTTATGTTTAAAATTGTGTTTCTTTAATATCATCTTCAGGACGGTGCTTCATAATTCTTAAAACACGCCACTTGTAGTCAATACCATCCGGATAAGGTGATAATTCTACTGTTACTTCCTTATTTTGAAAACTAAAGGGTAGTTCAACTCTTTCATCAATCCATTCAGCTCGCATTGGCTTATGATCGAATCCTTCAACTTTAATAGTTTTAGGTAATGGAGACTTAATAAAAACATATACTTGATATTTTGCATGACGATTTTCGCAAATAAAAGAATTAGAGTCTGCTGTTTTTAAAGTGCTTTTACCACTTTCATTATAGGCGTGACCAAACCAGTGCATCCAATCATTAAGTAAAGTTAGTGCTGCTTTTTGTTCATCAAGTAAATCACCTATTTCGTCCAATTCTACATTAAAAACTGCATGTTGTTCATTACGTTTAAAATTGATTAACTCATCAATTGCATTAGCACTAGTTAAGTCAATGCCATGTGCATTAACCAATTCAATAGTATAGTCTTTGCAAGCTTCCTTATATGGAGCTAAATCATTAGCTCCCTCAACACTAATAGCACGAGCGCCGATATTTCTTGCTAAACGGACTATTTTTTGTGCATTAGCATTGGCATTTACTTTGAAATTTAAAATAATTCCATAATCTGGATTCACTTTTTAAGCCCTCCCTTAGGTATTCATTTATATTTTACCGTATAATTGCAGTAAGGAGAAATTTTAGCATTCTCCACATATTAAAAAAGGAAAGATAGTCATATGAAAACTATTATTTCACCAGCTAAAAAGATGGTAGTTAATCAAGAAAGTTTTTTAGCAAAGACTAAGCCGGATTTTCTTGAACAGGCTAAAATTTTAGCTGATTTTTTAAAGAGGCAAGAAGCAGATAGATTAAAGCAAATCTGGGAAGCAAGCGACAAGATAGTGCAAGAGGGAATATCTCAGTTAAAAACCATGGATTTAGAGAATGCAAGAACTCCAGCAATTGTTTCATATGGAGGAATTCAGTATCAATACATGGCTCCAGACTTGTTTACTGAACCTGCCTTAATTTATATATAAAAAAATTTACGAATTCTTTCTGGTTTATATGGTGTCTTACGTCCTTTTGATGCAGTTAGCCCATATCGGTTAGAATTAAAAAATAAGCTGATAGGTTTTAAGGATTATAGCTTGTATCATTTTTGGGATAGTTTAATTCATGATAAATTATTCGAAGATGATGATACAGTTGTTAATTTAGCTTCTAAAGAATACGCTAGAGCAGTAATACCATATTTACATGAAGGAGAAAAATTTATAACAGTTGATTTTTTAGAAAAAAGAAAAGATCAATGGAAAATGATTGGGACACATGCAAAAATGAGTCGAGGAGAAATGGTGCGATGGATTGGTGAAAACCAAATAAAAACGCCTGAAGAACTTCAAGCGTTTAGTGATTTTGGATATAAATTTGATGAATTAACTTCAAGCGCTGATAAATATATTTTTAAAACGCAGTATGATTTTAAAAGACACTAAAATCAGGTTTTAAAAAGTCCGCCGTTAAATCACTGGCAATGTTTTGATATGTGTCACTAAAGCGATGATCGGCACCATTTATAAAATGCAATTCGCTATTTTGGTAAATAGCTTGGTATTTTTCAACATATTTAGCAGGGACTACTTGGTCATTGGTACCATGAATTAAACTAACTGGACCACAATAATTTTGAGCTATTTCATAAATTGGAAGATTTTGAGCAACACGTAAGTAGAAACCACCTAAGTTTTTGTTTCTAAAAGGCACAGAATCTGGAATCTTTTTTGGATTATAAGATACTCCTTGAGTATTGCCTTTTAGGGCATCATCTTTTAAACAGGCTGCTGGAGCTAGTAAAACCACCTTTTTTATTAAATCAGGATAAAGGCCAGCAAGCATAGATGCAACTACTCCCCCTTGAGAGAGACCAACTAAGTAAATATGGTTAACATGAGGGTCAGATTTTACATAAGATAATATTGCGTTGGCATCTTCAATTTCGTTCCAGACTGTCATATTTTCGAAAGCACCATCACTATCACCATGCCCATTAAAATCGAATCTAATACTGGCAACATTTTCATCGCGCAATTTGTTTGCGATTTCTTTAATTAATGCCGTATTTCGATTGGCTGTAAAACCGTGCATAATAATGGCTAAATCGTATTTTTCACCAAAGGGATCTTCCCGTTCACAGACTAAATTTAAGCCATCGCGTTGGATTGTGAAAATTGACATTATAGTCCCTCCTTCTCTTATAACTTTATTTTAGCGCTTTTAGTTCGAATAGTAACAACTAGAAAGGAAATAATATGAAATTAACATTTATTAGACATGGACAAACAGACTTAAATAAGGATAATCGTATTCAAGGTGGAGAAATTGACCAGCCATTAAACGAAACGGGAATTAAGCAAGCGACAGTTGCAGCTAGTCATTTTAATCCAGAAAAATATGATTTAGTCTTCTCAAGTCCTTTGCAAAGAGCCAAAAAAACAGCAGAAATCTTTGTTAAGGGGAAAAAGGAAATTAATTTTGATGAGCGAATTAAAGAAATGGATTTTGGCGAATGGGATACATTAAAAGTTGACGACTTAATTAAAAAATATCCTAAGGGCTTCAATCAAGCAAGATATGTAACTAATGGATATTTAAGATATGCTCCAAGTGGTGAAAGTTTTGAGGATGTCGCAAGACGTGGAAGTGAATTTATTGATGAATTGATTTCTAAATATCCAGATAAAAATATTTTAGTTGTATGCCATGGAACGTTAATTAAAACCTTAGTAGCCCACTATTTTTCTAATGGAAATTTAGAAGTTTTTGAGCAAGTTGATAATTGTGCAATTAGTGAATTCGAGATGACTGAAAAGTTAGCTAAAGTTATTCGCTATAACCAAATTTTATATTAGTAGAAAGAGCGAGATGCTCTTTTTTTATGTTAAAATATTGACATGGTGTCACAATAGGTTAAAATATTATTTGCAAGTGACATTATGTCACTTGATAGAGAGAGTAAAAGATAAAGATATGGTAAAGTCGACTTTTCAAAATTTGAATCAAGAAAAAAAGAAGCGAGTGACTGATGCGCTGATAACTGAATTTAGTTCTTATTCATTGGCTGATGCCCAGGTGGCTAGAATTGTTAAAAGTAGTGGAATAGCACGGGGGGCTTTTTACAAGTATTTTGATGATTTAACTGATGCATATGAATATGTTTACCAATTAGCGATGAAAGATATTCATGCTGGCTTAAAACCAAGTAAAGCGTTTGATGTGGAACTTTTGTATAAAACAACTGCTGATTTTGTGGGAAAGTCAGAAAAAAGTCCATATTTAGCTTTGATAAAACTTCATTTAAGTAAAAATGAAGCAATGCTGACTCATGATTTTAAACAAAAAGCAGTCAGATTAAAAGATCTTGATGTTAAAACTTGGTCAGCAATGGTGTTGAGTCATGAAACTATTAAGCTCGTTTTATTTGATCCTGATCATAAGAATATTTATCTTGAACGTTTTAAACACAGTTTAAAGTTGTTAAATGAGGAAGGTTAAGTATGTATTTAGCTTTTAAAGAAATAAAAAAAGAAAAACTCAGATATGGTCTGATAGTTTTTATGATTTTTTTAATCAGCTATTTGATATTTATTTTAAGTGGTTTGGCTTTTGGACTAGCTTCAGAAAATACACAAGCTATTTATGCTTGGCAAACTAAAAAAGTTATTTTAAATCAAAATAGTAATGTTAGTTTAAGTCAATCATTGATAACCAAGCAGGATGTACCTAAAAAATTGTCAACTAATGAAGCGCTTGTCGGACAGACTCCATTAGTCATAAAAAATAAAAAGAAATCTACAGTATCAGCTCAATTTATTGGGATAAAAGCTAATCAATATATCTATAAGAATTTAGCAATTACAGCTGGTCGAAAAGCTAAAAATAGTAATGAAGTTGTAGTTAGTCAAACACTAAAAAATAAGGGCTATAAGTTAGGAGATAAGTTAACACTTAATGGTTCAACTGACCAATACAAAATTGTAGGCTTTGCTAAAGATGCAATGATTAATATTGCTCCAATTATTTATGGAAATCTAGCAACTTGGCGCAAATTACGTAGTGTAAATAATGAAGTTGTTGCTAGTGGGATAATTTCTAAAAGTAGCAATTTTAAAGTTAATAGTAAAAACCTTAAAGTATATGAATTGAAAACTTTTCTAAATAAGTTGCCTGGTTATAGTGCTCAAAATTTGACTTTCGGTCTAATGATTGGCTTTTTATTTATAATTTCTTTAATTATTGTTGCAGTATTTTTGTATATCTTAACCATGCAAAAATTACCTAATTTTGCAGTGATGAGAGCACAAGGTATTCCAAGCAAGACTTTGATAGGTTTTACTGTTAGTCAATCATTCATCTTGGTTTTATTCGCTAGTTTGCTTGCGCTAATTTTGATGGAGTTAACTGTATTTGCTTTACCAGCAGCAGTGCCAATGAAGTTTTCGCCATCAATTGCTATCGCAGGTTTACTAGGGATGCTAATTATGGGGATTATTGGTAGTTTAATTCCAGTACGGAGCATTTTAAAAGTTGATCCAACAATGGCAATTGGGGGTTAAATGATGAGTACAATTGAATTAAAAAATATCAAGAAAATTTATGGGTCAGGTAATGCGCAAACAATTGCTTTAAAAGGGGTTGATTTTGAAGCAGAAAAAGGCGAAGTAGTACTATTAGAAGGGCCAAGTGGTGCAGGTAAGTCTACTCTTTTAACTATTATGGGAAGTTTGCAAAAAGCAAGTAGTGGGACAATTTTATTTAATGGAGAAAATATTACTAAGTTCAGTGATAAGCAAAGAGATAATTTACGGTTAAATAAAATTGGTTTTGTTTTGCAAGCTTATAACTTGGTACCTTTTTTAAAGGTTAAAGAACAATTTGAATTAGTTGATCGAGTAAAAAAAGCAGGAAACTTATCATCTGATGAGCTAACAGATTTAGTTAAATTGTTAGGAATTGATCAGCTACTTAACAAATACCCTAATGAACTCTCAGGTGGGCAAATGCAAAGGGTGGCGATTGCTAGAGCTTTATATGCCAATCCACAAGTGGTTTTGGCTGATGAACCGACAGCTTCGCTTGATAGTGACAGAGTTAAAGAAGTAGGAGCTTTATTCCAGAAGTTAGCTAAAGAGCAAGGAAAAGCAGTCATTTTAGTTACACATGATCAACGTTTGGAAGCTTATAGTGATCATACTTATGATATGTTAGATGGAAAGTTAACCAAAAGAAAATAAAACAGGTCCGGTTTTCCGGACCTGTTTTGATTTGAACTATTATAAATTGGGATCCATAGTAAAACTAAGAGGTGAGCTTGCTGTTTGCTTAGTAACTAATTGAGCAATTAAAGTTTGATAATTTTTAATTGCTAAATTTGCCATCTTTTCATTTGCTTCGTCGACTAATTCAATTTCTTTTTCACGGTCACTAATGGTAAGTAACTTTTGATCATATTCATGACGAATTTGCATCAATTCTTTACTGGTATTGTCTTGGGTTGTTGATAAATCTTTACCATATTTACCCCAATCGCGGTCTGCTAATACGCTAGCTAGTTTAAATACCCAATATGCAGAATCACTTGAATATGTTTCAGTTCCTTTATCCCACATAGCAGGAGTTTTAGTGCCTTGTGGATAGAAAGGTACATAAACTCCTTGAGAAGTAATCCCCATGCAGAGCCATTGTGTCATGCTTTCACCATTGAGTTCAAGAAGGTGACTTTCTTGAGTAGTGGCTACACTGATAGGTCTAAAAGTAGCATTTGAGCTATTTTTCTTATTCGTTAAATCAAATGGTGTGTTTTGATAGTGATCTTTTAGTACCCGTTGAGCATCTTGAATAGTAATTGGACGATCAGGTTTTTCTAAAAATGGCAAATAAAAGTCTTGTGGTTCTTTCTTTTTCGAAGGAGTCAATAACTTTTGTCCAGCCCATACACGTGGAGTATTGTAATGTAAGTCTGAATCATCTTGTGTTCCAAAAATTTCTCTAAAGTTAAATGGTTTATCTTTAGGCCAAAGTTTATTTTGATAAACAAAGTTTGGTAAATCAGGTGAGAAAATAAAGTTTAAATGATCAGTGAAATCCACTTCTTGAATGGCAAGTTGATTAGATACTACAGCGTAAGAATCATCAGGAATACGTTGCGCTACATAATGATGACCTGAACCAATTTCTAAGTACCAGGCTTCGTCCGGGTCTGCAAATAAAATACCATCAGCTTCTGCGGCTCCATGTTCAGTAACGATTTTACCTAGTCTTTCAACACCTTCGCGGGCTGTTTTGACATAAGGCAAAACGCAAGTAACCATGGCTTCTTCTAAAATTCCTTTTTCTGTGTCAAAAGGATCTACAGCTAGTACACGTCCGTTTGCATAAGCAGATTCAGTAGCACTCATTGCTACATGGTATTCATTAATACCATCTTCTTCAAATACACCGTATTTGTCGGTCCATTCAGGTGTACTTGAGTATGCATAACTTCTATCTGGTAAATCCATTTCAAACTTATTATCATTTGAAGAAAAATGATTATGAGCGCAAATTGTTGCTGGATTAAATTTTAAATGTTTTGGCCAAGCAGTTTTGCAATCTTCGTTACGACCGATAATAACACTACCACTAATTGAAGCTTTTTTTCCAATCAAAATGGAAGTACAAGCTGAACGTCCATGTTTTGTAATCATATTAGTCACACTTTCATTGAATGTTATATTATAATCTATTATAAGTTTTAATTAGTATTTATGAAAAGAGAGGACTTCAAAATGGAAGATAAAAGAATAACTTTAACTACAGATTATGCAAATAGTAGTATTAACATAGACTTCTCTGATAACTTAACTGATGAAGGAGAACGTGGCTACATTTTGTCGGCTTCTTTTTTATCATACGCAATCAGTGAAGGCTTATCTAAAGAGGAGATTGTTGAAATGATTTCTAATGGATATGACCAATTTACTAGCGAAAATAACTAAATAGCAATATAATTTTTAATGTAATGTAGTTTTTTCTACATAAACGTTATTTAATTGGGGTTATTCTATGGCTAGAAAAAAAGAAATTCGCCGCCAACAAATTTTAGATGTGGCGTATAATCTGGCATTAAGTGAAGGAATAGAGAGCTTAACTGCAAGAAACATTGCTCAAGCCGGTGACTTTTCAACCCAGCCCATTTATCTTGAATTTAAAAATATGGAGGATTTACGAACTCAGATTTTAGAAATCATCTCTGTAAACTTAAAGACTAAGATTTTGCAAAAGAGTTATACTGGTGGAGCTTTAATTGATTTAGATCTTTCATATATTAACTTTGCGAAAGAACATATTGATTTGTTTAGAGCTATGTTTGTTGATGGAAAGCTAGGTAGTGCCATTATTGCTGATACTTTGTTAAATTTAGGAATCGAAAAGTTTAATGAAGAATATAGTGAATATGATTTAAGCGAAAAGAAAATTAAACAAGTGGTAATGGCTAACTGGATTTCTGCAACTGGAATTGCGGCATTAATTATTAACCAAGTTGCTACATTCAGTGAAGAACAGATTATTAACGTCTTAAAAGCACAAATTTTGGATGCTATTAATAACGAAAACTTATCTGAAGTTGAAAATAATCGTATGTTTTCAACTAATGATAGAGATTAATAGGGAACGTTAATATTAACGTTCCCTTATTTTTATTGTTTATATTATCGAATTAACACTATAATAATAATATAGATTTCTGGAAAGGTGGTTTTTTTATGAAAATCCTTGCTATTGTTGGTAGTAATGCAGAAAATTCATATAATCGTAAGTTGTTACTCGTCATAAAGAAACGATTTACTAAGCATGATATTGAACTTGCTGAAATTAAAGGTTTGCCTTTATATAAAGAAGGCCAAGATACACCTCAAGTTGTTAGTGACCTAGCGGAAAAAATTGAAACCGCTGATTTGGTTTTAATTGGTTCGCCAGAACAACAACACTCTGTTACGAGTGCTTTAAAGAGTGCACTTGAATGGTTATCATCAAATCTTCATCCATTTAAAGGAAAGCCTGTATTTATTGTGGGAACATCTCCACTTGCTCAAGGTTCTGGTCGTTCACAGACTCGGTTGAAGAATATTTTAGCTGCGCCAGGTTTTTCATGCCCTGTATTTAATGGGGATGAATTTATGCTTGGCCTTGCTTCACAGGCTTTTGATGAAGATGGTTCAATTAAAGATGAACGAACACTTGAATTTCTAGATCATTTCTTTGGCGAAGTTGAAGAATGGTATGAACAAATTACGAAATAGGAGGCAATTTTGATGAAATTACTAGCTGTAGTAGGGACAAATGCTGACTTTTCATTTAACCGCTTTTTAGCTAAATATATTGCAAAAAGATATGGAGACAAGGCAGAAATTGAAGTTGCTGAAATTAATACTCTTCCACTTTTTAATCGCGAAAGTTCAGGAAATAAAAATGTTGCTGAATGGCGTGAAAAAATAAAAACAGCTGATGGAATTATTTTGACAACGCCGGAATATGATCATGCTATTCCAGCTGCTTTAAAGAGTGCACTGGAGTGGCTAGGTTCACATGCTGGGGCTGATTTAATGCATATGAAGCCAGCAATGGTTGTTGGTACTTCTTATGGTATGATGGGAGCAGCTCGTGCACAAGAAGAAGCAAGAGAAATCTTATTAGCTCCTGATATGAGTGCAAATGTTTTGCCAGGAAATGAAGTGTTAATTGGTAGAGCAGCGGATAATTTTGATAAGGCAACTGGTGATTTAACAAATCAAACTTATATTGATCAGCTTGATACTGTGATGGATAATTTTATTAAGTTTGTTGCCCAAAATCAAAAATAAGATACTTTATGAAAAGAGACAACAAGTTATTTTCATAGCTTGTAGGTCTTTTTTTTATTACAATAAAGGACTAGACTAAAACTATTAAAAAGTATTATCTAATTTGGAGCGAAAAATGCTGGGGTTTTCAATAAATTTGGGTGAGCCGTTAACTGCTCAAACTCATAACTATATTTTAAAAATGCGAAATGTTGGTTTTAAAGGAATATTTACTTCTTTACAGGCACCTGAGCAAGATAGTGAGCAGGTCTTGAAGGGATTAACTGAATTAAAAAAATGGTGCCACGATTTGGGGTTAGAGCTAGTGGGTGATATTTCTAAAACTGGGATGCAAAAACTGGGTTTAGAAACAGATATTACTAGTTTAAAAAGCTTGGGACTAACTGGCGTTAGAATTGACGCAGGTTTTGATAATGAAGAAATCGCTAAAATATCCAAGGAATTAAGAGTAGCATTAAATGCTAGTACAATTAGTGAAGAAGATGTTATTTGTCTACGTGAAAATCAAGCGAATTTTGATCATTTAGAAGCTTGGCACAATTACTATCCACGGCCTAATACTGGTCTGGATCAAGGATGGATGATTGAACGCAATAAATGGTTAAAAAATTATGGCTTTAAAGTGGTGGCATTTGCGCCTGGGGATGGGATTAAGAGAGCTCCAATTTTTGAAAGCTTACCAACTTTAGAAGAGCATCGTAATGTAAGTAGCTTTTTTGCTAGCTTAGATTTATTTGATATGGGTTTAGATCATGTTTATATTGGAGATTGCGATTTAAGTGAAGAGAGCTTTGAGCAATTTTCAGAATACTTAGATAAGAAAGCAATTTTACTTCATTTAACTAGAAAAAATAGTATATTAGTTAAACATTCTTGGCATCAACGGGCGGATTTATCAAGAGATGTTGTTAGACTAGAAGAAGGAAGAATTAGACAATTATTTTCACAAGTTGAATTGAAATCTGGAAAGCGTCCTAAAGGTACAATTACTAGTGATAATGAACGCTATTTGCGTTATGAAGGAGAACTAGAGATTACTAAAAAAGACTTACCAGAAGATGAGCGTGTGGGAATTGTTGACAAAGTAGCTGATTTTGATTTGCCATTACTAGATATAATTAATTCAAATCAAATGATTATTTTTAAGTAAGCTACATTTTGTTAAAACTAAATATTTTATAATAAGCTAAATCAAGTGTAGAATTACCGGGTAGATAACTATCCGGTTTTACTTTCGAAGGAGAATATTCGTGCAGGCAAAAGTTTTACCACTAAAAACCATTCGTAATCCTCGTGACTTAGGAGGATATTTAACCCAAGACGGTCATAAAGTAAAAATGCAAAGATTACTTAGAACCGGGAGAATTTGTAACTTATCTAGGCATGATCAACAATATCTAATTAATTATGGATTAAGAAAAGTGATAGATTTACGTTCAGAAAAAGAACGCAAACAAGATCCAGATACACTTATTTCCGGAACTAAGCATTTTAATATTTCGATTTCACCAGAAGATAATACTGAAGCTGGTACTAGTTTTGAAGACTTATTTAAAAAGTTTGATGCTAATCCAACAGCTGCTTTTGAGCATATGAGGGAAAATTATCGCTTGATGATTACACGTCCTCATAGCCAACGGGCTTTTCACCGTGTTTTAGAAGAAATGGCTAATACCCCTGAGGGTGCAATTATTTTTCATTGTTCTGAAGGAAAGGATCGGACGGGCTTAACAACCTTTTTCATTTTATATATTTTAGGTGTTGATTTAGAAACTATTAGACAAGACTATCTTTTCTCAAATTATATGCTTAATGATTATCGAGCAAGACGTGACTTAGAAGCAAAAGAAAAAGGAAGTAGCTTGGCATTTAGAGCCAATCTACGTTCGTTAGGTTCAGTAGCTGATGAATATTTAGATAATGCTATTATTACAATGTGTGAAGAGTATGGTGGCATTGATTCATATATCAAAAAGCAGTTAGCAGTTAGTGATGAATTAATTGACTTGCTTAGAAAGTTATATTTAGAATACGCGTGGTGCTAGTTA
>NZ_JBLTIM010000015.1:0-53355 GCF_055362665.1 Lactobacillus fornicalis | reverse complement strand
AACTAGCACCACGCGTATATTTGATACATTAAAGAGGTTAAGCTTTGAAAATACTATTAAAAGACCTACTAGAAAAAATTGAAAATGAAGATTATATTCAAGATCTTGAAACAGAGAAATATTCGGCATTAACTAAATCAAAAGTGAAAACTATCAGTCAGAACTTAGTAAAACAAGTTTTAGCAGCATTGAAGCATAATTCTCTAGCTCATGTACAACTTGATGTAACAGGACAAAGACCAGCTAGTTTTATTTTAGAAACTAATGTGGTTAATTTGCCATATGCCAATTACAAAAAAATTGGAAATTTTGTTTCTGCTGACGAACCATTGCCAGTTAAAATTTATTTTGAAGTTTCTAGTGAATATATAAATGCTTCTAAATTTTGGATTGAAGAACTAGCTGGAGTAGATGATTTAAATGAAGAAATAATTGCGGATCATTTTGCTGATTTAATTAATCAAAAGTTAGTTGATGTTCGTAATTATGTTAAGCCTGAAAAAACTGTATCGGCTAAAAAGACAAAAGAAAAAACAAAGAAAAAATCATGATTTTAATCATGATTTTTTCTTTTTTATGAATGCCAAGTAACTTATACTAAAAGTTACAAGGAGGAATTAGCTTATGTTTAATTGGAATTGGCTGGGTATATTAGTTTGGTTAGTTCTTTTAGGCTATTTAATTTTTATATCGTATCATATCCGAAAACGACATTTAAAAATGATAGTCATGCAGCAAAAACATTTTACTTGGCGTACTTTGGGATTAGACTTTTTGGAAATATTAATATTATTAATAGGTCTTTTTATACAGATCCAAAATAGTTTCTTTGACAATCCTAGTTTAACTGTAAAAAGTCAGATTGAACAAAGTATTGAATACAAGCCATTAGTGCTATCTTCAGCATCAGATCGCTCATATTATGTGACTAGTAATTCGGTACAAAAAAAGAAATTGTATCAAAGATATAGTTTCTTTACTGAGGGAAATCAATATTCAGTAACAAGTGATTGGGCAACTATTTCTGATGGTAGTGTAGCGTTAAATACAGTGGCGCAAAAATTACCATATTCCAAGCAAGTGTTAGCAAAATATGATACTAAATATCAAAAGGCTTACGTTGCTATTTATGAGGCCAAATATAAAAACACTTGGCAAAATGGATTGGGCTTACATGTGGGGAGAACCGCACTTAGATATTACTTAATAAGAGTTCCCGACTCTACTTTTGTTAGAGAAGTTAAGAATTAAAAAAGGCCGCGTTAAGCGGCCTTTTTTGTAGTATTTAAACTTTTCAATAGATAGCCCATAATAAAACTTAGAATTAAAGTGGCTGTTAAAAAGTCCATTACATTTCCAGAATAGTATGAAGAAAAAATCAAAAAGCTACTAGATGTTAGTAAGCAAGAATTTAAGAAGGATCTATTTTGAGAATTAATAATCCATTTAAATCCAGCATAGATTAATATTACTAGGTAAATACCTACAAATATTATCATTCCTATTAAGCCTAATGAATATGTTTGGGCGATAAAATCTCTTTCAAGATTAAAGATATTAGTTTCTCTAACATAAGAAATCCCCAACCATTTATCTAGTTTATTATTGTTAGTTTTTAGTACTTGATTCAGCATTTTTTGCTCAATAAGGCGATTATTCATTCTATCTTGAACGGGCAATTTTATGATTTCTAGCCAAAATTCAGGATCATATTTATATGAATAACTTTGTTTTACAAATCGTGAGTTAAGTGAATAAAAATCACTGTATTTAGCAAAGAAATTTTTTAAGAATTTTTCCCTTTTTTTACCAGAATGCTTTTTAAGTCCTTCTTTTAAAGTTTGACTGACATCAACTTGTTTATGTGATTTTATGTGATTTTTTTTATTTGAACGAAGTTCAGTAATTTTTTCTTCGAAATTACCACGTTGAATCGCAGGGGAAAAAGGAAAAATTAAGCCGGTAGCGAGTGTACCTAAAACAATAATACTTATAGCATAATTGTTGATTTTAATGTTTTTAAAAACAAAATGATGAATTAAATAAAGAAATACAAATATAGCACTTGAAATTATTAGTCCATATGCTGCTACTTTTGTACCTAATTCTAGCATTGCGAGTGATTGAAAAATATACAGAATAACATTTATTAAATTAAATTGGGTTACTAGTATATAGAGCATTAGTGGTAATAACATAAATAAGATTGCACTTATTGTGTTGGCAAAGTTAAAAAAACCCTTAGAAGCTAAAAGAAAATAGCTCATTCTTTTCCCACTAAACCAAGAAAAAATATTTCCTTGAATGAATTGATTACCATAAGACATTAATGATATTAAGAATAAATTGCTTAATACAATAGTAATTGATATTGAAGCTACTAAGCTCTGAATAACGCGAACGAAGTCTTTTTTTTCTGTATTAGAGTTAGCTGTTATGTAAAGAACAACAATAGGTAAAAACATTCTAATTAGATAAAATATTTCTCCTGTAGTTGTATATCCGTAATCATTAGGATTAACACTAACAAAAGATTTGACATGCCAAATGTGAAGTGCAGAATATATAATTAAAACTATTGTGTAAGCTATTATCCACCAGTGCTTACCTATTTTTTGCCAATGATATTTTTTACTAAAAAACATCCCCAACAAGGTTGCAACTGCAAAGATTCGAATTATTGTTGGAAAAGTAAAAGGTAGGATAGTTGAAAGAGGTGGGTTATAAAACCAATAAAAATCTAAAAATGGTTGCAATAATATAAACCAATACAGACTCTTTTTTATTTTGTTATTCACAGGTATTCTCCTCACCATAGAAGTTACATTTATGTTAACAAAAAAAAGGCCTTAATTTAAGACCTCAGATTATGCTAAATAGAAAATATTTACTTTTTATTTGATGAATCATCATCAATTTTAGAAATCTTAACATCATTGCTTGAAGGTGTCTTTGCAGACTTTTTCGGTGATTTTACTGCTTTTAAATATTTAAAATTAATTACCATTTTATTATTTAAATCACTAACTGAAGCTGCATCTTTAGGATCAAAAGAAGTAATTGATAGCAATGCAGAATTTTCATAAATCTTTTCTACTTTACCTTGGAATGGACATTTCAATTCTTCTTGAGATCTTGCTTCAACAATTGCTCCGATTTTTACATCATTTTTTTTCATTTTCTCGCCTTTTCTCTCTTTTTATTTCAACGATAGTGAAATACTATTATATAAGTTAATGAATTTCAAGCGGGGAGAGTTATTTTTGAAAAAATTAATTATAATTGCAGGACCAAGTGGAGCAGGAAAAACCACAATATCTGACTATTTAGAAGAAAAATATCAAATTCCACGTGTTTTAACGCATACTACAAGAGCAATCAGGCCAGGTGAAAATAAAGAAGCTTATTATTTTGAAACTGAAGAAAGTTTTTCAAAGCTTCACTTATTTGAAAGCGTTAAATATGGCTCATATCAATATGGTTCAAGTAGAGAAGGCTTAGAAAAAGCATGGGAAACTAGTGATATTGTTTCAATAATTGTAGATACAGCTGGTGTGAAATCTTATGTTGAAAAGTTGCAACCAAATCAGTTTTATTTTATCTACTTAAAAGTTTCAAATTTAGATACTTTAGAAGAAAGACTTGTGGAGCGTGGTGATGAGCCAACTGAAATTCTAAAAAGAATTAATAGCCGCGAATTTAAGCGAGATCTCCAATTAAGTGAAGGCTTAAAAAAATATTCCCATATTTTGATTAATGATAATTTAGAAGAAACGCAAAGAAAAATCGATAAAATCATAACTAAGTTACGAAAAAATTAGATATTGTTACATACAAGCCTGCCTTTGTAATGTTTTTTAACACTAAAGATTTAATTTTGTAACACTCGTGTAACATTGCTCTTGTATTATAAATACTGAATTAATTGAGAAACAAAATATGTAGCTTTAAAAACTCGCTACCGAAGATTTTTGAGAGGAAATTATATTTATGAATTTTAAACGTAATTTAGCTAAGATTTCTGCTGCAACTGCATTTGCATTAGCTGGTGTTGCAACTGTAAACACTTTAAATGCGCCTACTTCTGTACACGCTGCAACTTTACCATATGCAGTAAAGATTAATTATGTTCCTGGTTATGGTATTGCTGTATGGAATAACTACAACAATCCAGAACTTATTGCTGGTAAGAAGTTAGCACATGGTACTGCTTGGAGAGTATTTGCACAAGCAACTGATTCAAATGGTGAATTGTGGTACAACTTAGGTGGTGCACAATGGATTATGGCTAAGTACACTGTTGATGCTAGTTCTTCAGATTCATCAACAAGCAAGGTATCACAGCCTCGTGTTTCAGTTGCCACTGTAAATTATGTTCCAGGCTATGGTATTGCTGTATGGAACAATTATAATAATCCAGAGCTTACTGGTAAAATTTTACCACATGGTTCAAGCTGGAGAGTTTTCGCAGAAGCAACTGATTCAAATGGTGAATTGTGGTACAACTTAGGTGGTGCACAATGGATTATGGCTAAGTATACTCTTGGTGGTTCATCAAATACTAGCTCAAGTTCAAACGTAAGTGCTTCATCAAATAATGGTTCAAGTTCATCAGCATCTAACACTACTCAAGCAACTACTTCATCAGCAGCTAAGGTTGTATCATTAGCTTCAGCACAACTTGGTAAAGCTTATGTTTGGGGTGGAAATGGTCCATCAGCATTTGATTGCTCTGGTTTAGTAAACTATGTATATTCACAAGTTGGCATTTCACTTGGCCGCACAACTTATGTTCAAGTAAATCACGGTACAACCGTTTCAATGAACAACTTACAACCAGGAGACTTATTGTTCTGGGGTTCAGCAAGTGCACCTTATCACGTAGGTATTTATGTTGGTAATGGGCAATACATTCACGCAGCTACTCCTAGTCAAGGTGTTATTAAGCAAAGTATTAGCCAATACTTCTACCCATCAGTTGCTAAGCGTGTATTATAATAAAATATAACGAAATTAAAAAAGGCATCTTTTTAGATGCCTTTTTTGTATAAAATTAATTATATTTTTTACCTACTGCCAGTCCCAATGTAATAGATAAGAATCCCATTAAAGCTAGAAGCCAAGACTTATTACCAGTTTGTGGCAATGTTTTTTGGCTAGCTATTGCATTAGAGCTTTTTATTAATTGTGATTTTACAGATGATTTAATGTTAGATTTATTTTCAAAAGTGCTTTTTTGAATTTGGAGAGGCTTCGTTTTTTGATTGGTAACTGTTTGAGGAAGTTTAGTCACAGGTACTCCATTACCTAGCTGACTAAATAATTTAAAACTATATGAATAAACATTGCCAACTTTAACTAGGTACTCATGTCCTAATACTAGTTCAACCCCAGTAGGCATATAATCAATAGTGGTTTTATAGCCATATGCCCAATTAAATCTTCCGAGATTTTTGACATTAGTAGCTGTATAAGTTTTTCCAGTATCTTTATCTGTGATAGTAATCACTGGTGTACCAACTACTTCTGTATTTCCTAAATAAATAGACCAAGGTGTGTTCTCGTGTTGCAACAATTCTATAGGATAAAGTTCTTTGCTCGGAAATGAAACATCAGCCCAAATATTGCTTTTTAGTAAATCATCAGCAAAAACCTCATTTTGGACTGTATATTTAATTTTATTAGTCCCAATAGCTGCACCAAAACCTATTCTGCTCGCACGAGCAGATAATAGTAAATCCCGATGTCCAGTTAGTGCAGTACCATCAATATTATTGTTATCTAAAAACGGGCTGTTAACATCTGTTTCAGGGTTTGATGAACCGTCATAATTATGGGTAAATGTAATATTTCCAAAACTAGCTAATTGTGCTTTATCCCAATCGCTGTCAGTCATTCCTTCTGGCTTTTGGGTATTTAAAATTCCATGAGCATCTTTAGAAACGGGGTAGTTAACTTTTGCCAAAGCCCAAGCTGCCAATTGTGCATCATTATTTGCAGAATCTGTTGTAGTTTCAGCATTTAATCCAGCTAGTTTCCGATAATAGTTAATATAATCTAAAGAAGTTTTTATATATTGAGAGTTTAGTTTGCCAGAATCAGTGTCTGTAGGCGTAGAATCATACATATTTTGATTTGAATAGGTTGATTTATCGATTGCTTGATATTGCTTCTGATAGTCGACTACTTGTTGGCTTTCTTCCTGACTAAAGTCAGCAGCATATACAGAATGATTATTAGTAGCCAGTGTTAACGTTAGTAGGGCAACGCTAGTTAGCATTGTTATTTTTGTATACTTTTTCATAATGTGTCTCCTCAACTTTTCATATTCATTATACCTCTAATTGTTACAATAGTGTTGCATTAATTACATTAAGATTACAAATTAAAAAAGCGAATGTGTCATTCGCTTTTTTGTTTGTATATGGAAAATTTGGAATAGTCTTTTGGAGATAGTTTTACTGTAATTAAAATCCCGGTATTGGTATATTCTTCCTTTTTAACATCACCATTTTCATGTAAATAGGATAGCAAGGCGCCAGCATTAAGTGGCAACTTAATATTTAAAGACTTGTAATTAGAAAAAACACGTTTAGTGATAAATTTTGCTAAAACCTTAATTGACTCACTATCTTTGGCACTATATAAAATATCATTTCCCTCAATTTCTGGAAATTTTTTAGTTGTTAAATCAGCTTTATTATATGCTGTTACAATTGGAACATTAGTAATTCCAATTTCATGAAGAACTTTTTGGGTAGTTTTAATCATTTGAAGCATGTTTGAATCGCTACTATCGACAACATTTACAATCAGATCTGCATCACTTGCTTCTTTTAATGTGGCTTTAAAAGACTCAATTAAATTATGTGGCAATTTAGAAATAAAGCCTACAGTATCAGAAATAATGAAATCGTTAGTTCCATCAAAATTAATTCTGCGTACGCTAGTGTCGAGTGTAGCAAAAAGCATGTTTTTTACGAATACCTCTTTACCAGTATCGCTGCCAAAAACTTTTAGCAATCCATTCATAGTGGTCGATTTACCAGCATTAGTATAACCAACAAGAGCGACTTGTGGTAGTTTAGAATTATTTCTTCTCTTTGATTTTATTTCTTCTTGTGTAGCTACATTTTGTAGCTCTTTTTTGATAGTAGTAATTTGTTTATCAATTGTTCGACGATTTAATTCTAATTTACTTTCTCCAGAACCACGATTAACACTTCCACCACCACGTTGTTGATCTAATGTGTTTTCACTAGGATGGAGGCGAGGAAGTTCATATTGAAGTCTAGCAAGTTGAACCTGCAATTTAGCTTGACGAGTTTTTGCACGATTTGCAAAAATTTCTAAAATCAATTCAGTTCGATCAATTACTTCTAATTTAGTTATTTTTTCGATATTTCTAATTTGCATTGGTGTTAATTCGTCATTTAAAACAACTGCAGTTGCATGCAAACCATGAGCTAAGTTTTTTATCTCATTAAGCTTACCCAATCCAAAATATGTACCACCGTATATTTGCTCAAGATTTTGTCTAACTTGTCCTACTACTAGCATATTATTAGCTTCAGATAAATTTACAAGCTCAGTCATGTAATAATCAAAATTAGGATCACTTAAGTTAACACCAGCAACAACTACTTTAGTTTTTTGAGGCTGATTATCAATCATTATAGATACCTTTCTTTCTTTGTGTTCATTTTTATTTTAAGGGGTATTCATAACTGGAAGCAAATTAATAGATTATTTGTGGTGAAAATGAAGTTGAAATGATTGACAATGTCGTTTTATTATTGTAGTGTAATATTTGAATAGAACAGTATTTCAAAAAGGAGGAAAGAATATGTCAAACTTAGTCAATGTAAAAGAAATTACAAAAACTTATGGAAAGAAAGGTCAAAAACAATTTACAGCTCTCAAAGGAATATCATTTGAAGCTAAAAAGGGTGATTTTATTGTTATTATGGGGGCTTCAGGTTCAGGAAAAACAACTTTACTAAATATATTATCAACATTAGATAAGCCAACTACAGGTCGAGTAGAAATTAATGGAAAAGACATTAGCAATTTGAATAAGAATGCTATGGCTGACTTTAGAGGAAAAGAGATTGGATTTATTTTCCAAGATTTTAATTTACTAGAGAATTTAAGTGTTCGCGAAAATATTGCATTGCCACTTTCATTGCAAAACTATCCCGTTAAAAAGATAAATCCGTTAGTTGAGAAAGTAGCCAATCGTTTAGAAATAGCTGATTTATTAGATAAGTATCCTGCTCAGCTATCTGGAGGACAAAAACAAAGAGTAGCAGCAAGTAGAGCATTAGTTCATGAACCGGCAATATTACTTGCTGATGAACCAACAGGAGCACTTGATTCAAAAAGTGCAAGAGAATTATTGACTACTATGGAAGAACTTAATGAACAAGGGGTAACTACTTTAATGGTTACTCATGATCCCTTCTCTGCCAGTTTTGGTAAAAGAATTATTTTTATCAAAGATGGAAAAATCGATTCGGAGTTAGCTAAGGGGAATAAGGAAAGAAAAGATTTTTATCAAGAATTAATTGATAAGTTAGGTACATTAGAAAATTAATGAGGAGAAAAAAGATGATTTGGAAATTATCATTAACGGGCATAAAGTCGCGCTTTAAAGATTATTTAGTTCTTTTTTCTGGATTAGTAATTTCAAGTACGATATTTTATATGTTTTTGTCACTTGCTTTGAATCCAGCTTTTTTAAGAAAAAATATGTCTTTCTCCATTAGTATTACTCAATATATTTTTATTTTTGGGGCTATTTTATTAGGAATTATTACAGTTGCCTATGTAAATTTTGCTAATAATTTCTTATTAAGTATGAGAAAGAAAGATTATGGTACCTATTTAATGTTAGGAGCTAAATCGAGAAAAATAGGTAATTTGATTTTTAGTGAAACGTTGATTACAGGTTTTTTATCAACGATTGTAGGTATTTTATTAGGAATATTGGTAAGTCATGTTGTAACTGATATGTTATTGAACTTGATTCAAATAAAAATCAGTTCATATTCATCTTTTGTATTTAATGCAGTTTTGTATACTGTATTGTTTTATATTGCTATTTTCTTTTTAGCAGCAATCTTTAATCGAATTAAGTTGACTAAAACGCCAGTTATTAAATTGCTGAAAGAAGAACAATCTCCAGTAACGATTACCAAAAAGAAATTCCTTAGAATTATTTTTGCAATTTTGGGGATTGGCTTACTTGCTACAGGATATTCTTTATTACTAAAAAAAGATATTGATTTAAAGATCATAGTCGCTTCATTCTTTACAATTACTTTTGGCTCTTATTTCTTCTTTAAAGCTAGTTTGGGAATGGCCATTGACTTTTTAAGATTGCGACATCAGATACTTTATAAAAAATTACATTCTTTTACTTTAGGACAATTAAAATTCAGAATAGAAGAATATACTCAAATTTTAGCGGCGATTTCAATCTTCTTTGCTCTTGCTTTAGGAGCAATTACTGTAGGGATGAGATTTGAGAGTTATAAGAATCAATATGCCTCAACCACTTATTACGATGCAGTTGTACAAAAAGAAACAGCGAAAACTACTCGGCTTTTAAAAGAAATTAAAGGCAAGACAACAGCAAGGTATAATTTCAAAGAAACTAACAAAGTGATTTATTTTAATCAATCTTCTTTTAAGAAAACACCTCTGGTAAATCTAGTTTTTGATGAAAAAGCAGTTTCTAGTCAGTCAGATGCTATTGAACATATGAAAACTGTGAAGTTAACCGCTAAAAAGAATGAAATAGCACAGATGACAGAATTGCTTCAAGAATTTCTTCAAACTGGTAAAAAAATCCAATTTGTTTCAAACAGTGAATACCAAAAATTAACTGGAAAAGTTAAGCAATTTCAATTGATAAGAACTAAAGACATGCGAGCAAACTATTCCAATTTAAAAGAATTAAATGAAGAGCAAACTGATAGTTCACAGGGCTTAGTTCCTTTGCGACCAGTGGCCTACCAAATGGTAATTGGTTTAGTATCCGGCTTTGAGTTTATGGGATTCTTTTTGGGAGTTGCTTTTTTGGCAATGCTTGCATCAACTTTAATGTTTAAAGTATTAACAGGAGCTAAAAAAGATCAGATAAGATATCAAATGCTTTCCAAATTAGGCTTTAGAGATAAGCAAATTAAAAGTGCTATTAATCAAGAAGTAGGGATTTTGTTCTTCTTGCCAGCGGTTTTGGGACTATGTCATGTTTTATTTGGTCTAAAACTCTTTGAGAGAATCGTTATTAAGCCATACCAAGATTTTTGGATTCCATTTACAATTTTCTTGCTTCTTTATTTAATTTATTACTTTGCAACTATTAAATTGTATCAGTCAATTGCTTTAAAAAAGGTTAAGTAATTAAAGAAAATCGCCAAAGTTCTCTTAGTTTGGTATCCTAATTTAATAGATAGGTATACTGTAAGAAGGAGTAAAATGATGATTCAAAATGAATATAGTTTGGTTCTTGTTAAACCAGACGGTGTTAAAGCAGGTCATGTTGGTGATATTATTACTAGAATTGAAAATCGTGGCTATAAAATTGAAGCACTAAAAGTGATTAATGCAACTGAAGATCAGCTCAATGAACATTATATTGATAGTGTTGGTAAGCCATATTTTCCCCACTTATTGAACTATATGACTTCTGGTCCCATGATTGGAATAATTGTTTCAGGAACCCATGTGATTGAAGTATTGCATAAAATGGCTGGGGCAACTAATCCATCTAGTGCAGAGATGGGCACTATTCGTGGTGATTTTGGTAGAGAATGGCCAGATGATAATATTCGCAATGTGATTCATACTTCCGATAGCCAAGAAAGTGCTGAACGTGAAGCTAAGGTTTGGTTCTCTGATTTTGATTTTTCTAAAATAGAAAACTATTAATTAAAAATAGGACTCTCCATTATTAGGAGAATCCTATTTTTTATAAAGTAAGTTGATTATAACTAGTGATTTTAGTATCAGTATCAGTTAATTCCATCATAGTAATAGATGAATTTCGTGGGCCTGTTTTGATATCAAACGTTCCTTTGCCATATTTCGCGACAAGAGATCTAATGGTAAAACCATGTGTAACTAGTAAAATATTTTCATACCCATCTAATTGGCGAATTAAATCTAAGCCTTGTTCTAATCGGCTCCAGTATTCTTGGGCGTTTTCTGCATCATGATATGGATCAGATTTTTTCATTAAATCTTTTATTTCATCGATTGAATAATTATCGAGTAAGTCTTGTAAGTTACGTAAACCTACCGGTCCCGCAATCATGCGCCAAGCCATGTCAGAGTCCATACCCTCGAAATAACCATAAAACTGTTCTCTAAAGAACTTACTTGTCAGATGCTGTAATTGATTATGATTTATATTTTCTTTCATAATCAATTCGCAAGTATCGCTTGCTCTTTTAGTATCACTAGACAAAGCTAGATCAAAAGGAATATTTTTAAGAACTTGGGCAACCTTTTTCGCCCCATCAATTCCTTCATTAGTTAATGGTGTATCACACCAACCTTGCATTTTATTATAGTGATTAATGTAAGTTCGACCATGGCGAATAATATAAACCTTTTTCATATTTACTCCTCATTTTTATGCTGCATTAATTGAACTAGATGAAGATTGATTATTTTCTCCATATAGTTGCTTTACATTACTTATATCTCTAGGTTGGATTGTGTAATAAGAACCCTCAGGATACATTACACTAACTTCTTTAGTATGACTTAATCCAATCGCATGTCCTAATTCATGTTCAGCCGTATTAACAATTCTTTGATTATCATAGCCGAACCACTGATTTAGCAAATAATATTCATTAAGTTTAACAACTGCCTTGAGTAAGTGATGAGAGACAGGATTGTAGGAAGTGTTTGTTAATCCAGCTGCGTTAGTTGAATCATCATTCATTGCCTTTATTATGATATTAGCATTCTTTTTAGAATTGACAATTTTAAAAGTAAAAGCTCCAGTACTATTCCAACTATTAATGGCATTAACGGCAGCATTGTATAAAATTTGATTATCTAAGTCGATATATACAGTAGCATTATTGCTTGACCAAGTATAGTTGTTAGTTGAATTATGATCGTCATTAGCACTTGATTTACTGTTTGGATATACTAACTGTGTAACTTTAGTTTGTAAAAAAGCTACTGAGTCTTTAGCTGCAGTTTGTATAGAAGTATCATTTTGATATAAGTGGACAGCAAAAGCGATTAATCCAACCCAAATACCCAACTTTAATAATTTATTGATAATTTTCATCTTATTTATTTCCTCATTAATACAATAATCCATTTTTGACTAAAAATATATCTAGAAGTTTTGAAAAAGCTGTGAATAAATTATCAAAGCTTGTTAAAGAAACTCTAAAATGCATCAGATTATAACTTAAAGATTAGATATGCTACAATAGTATGCAAGATTTTTAGAAAGGGTGGGAAAGTTTTGAATAATTTTGAGAATGAAAAAAGATATGAACAAGCCCACTTAGATGAAGTTTTAGGTCTAATTAAGAAAAAAGAAGCTAAATTAGCGGGATCGATTAAATCTGCTGAAAAAGAAGCGCGTAATTTGAATGCTCATTTTTTCGATGATTTAAAATTGGATTATGATGGCTATTCAACTTCGATGGATACGGCTTTATCCATTCACCAGCAACAACAAATGTTAGCTGAAAGACAAAATGCTTGGCAACATTCAAGTAAGCAATTGTCTACTCTTAAAAGATTAGAAAAAAAGCCATATTTTGCAAGAGTAGACTTTGAAGAAGTAGGTGAAAAGCCAGAAACTATTTATATCGGTTTAGGATCTTTTGCTGATCGTGATGATCACTTTTTAATTTATGATTGGCGTGCTCCAATTTCTTCAATTTATTATGATGGTAAGCTAGGTAAAGTTACTTATCATGCACCTAGTGGTGAACAAGAAGTTAATATGACCAAGAAACGTCAATTTATGATTGAAAATGGTCATATTGAAAATATGTTTGATACCAATGAATCAATTGGTGATCAAATGTTATTAGAAGTGTTGGGAGAAAAGTCTTCAACACAAATGAAATCAATCGTTACTACAATTCAAAAAGAACAAAATAAAATAATCCGTAATACTAGTGCGGACTTGCTTTTTGTTCAAGGAGCTGCTGGTAGTGGTAAAACTAGTGCAATTTTGCAAAGAATAGCGTATCTTCTATATCGTTATCGAGGAAATTTGACTAGTTCAAATGTAATTATGTTTAGTCCTAATCAGCTTTTTAATGACTATATTGAAAATGTTCTACCAGAAATGGGTGAACAAAATATGGTACAAATGACATACTGGCAATTTGCTAGTCGTCGTTTGCCAGGAATAGCTGTAGAAAACTTATTTGAACAATTTGAAAATTCAGAAAAAAATAATAAAATAAAGGACTTTAAAGATTCAATTTATTTCTTTAAACTTGTTACACGTTATGCACAGCTCTTAAAAGAGAAGGGAATGGTGTTCAAAGATCTTTATTTCCGAGATAAAGACAAACCATTTTTCAGCAAAGAAAAAATAAAGGATATATATTATTCATTCCCACCTAATTATAAATTGTCTAATAGAATTGATGCGACCCGCGAAAGCTTGGTTAATAGTTTGAACCATATGATTACTAGTGAAAGTAAAAAAGCTTGGGTTGCAGATATAATAGAAAATCTTAGTCAGGAACAACTGAATCAACTATATGATCGACCAGATCAAGAATTTGAATCAAGTGAAAAAGAAGAACGTTTTTTAGCTAGAAAAATAGTAATAAAGGAACTTCAAAAAGTTAATAAGAAAATTAATCATAATCAGTTTTTGAATATCCGCCGGCAATATATTAATTTTCTACGATTAGTGGGCAAAAGTGTAGACTTCACTAAATATGGATTTTCACAAGAAGAATGGGATAAGCATATATCAGAAGTTATAACTGGTTTTAAGAATAAGAAAATAAAAATGACGGATGTAAGTGCTTATTTATACTTATATGATTTGATTACAGGGCGAAGAACCAATTATGAAATGAGATATGCTTTTGTTGATGAAATTCAAGATTACACACCATTTCAAATTGCTTATTTACGGTTTAACTTCCCAAGAGCTAAATTTACAATGCTCGGTGATTTAAACCAAGCTATTTTTACTAAGGATTCTAGTCATGACCTATTAAATCAAATATCGACATTATTTGATCCTGAAAAAACAGAGGTTGTTCAACTGACCAAGTCGTATCGCTCAACTAAGCAGATTACTGAATTTACAAAAGAAATATTAGTTCAGGGAGAAAAAATTGAATCCTTTAATCGACAGGGTCCGAAACCAACATTCTATAAGAGAGCAGACTTTTTGGCAGAAATAGAAAGTTTGATGTCTGTGATTAAAGAAAATGATGCTCAAAAGTTGACAACAGCTATCATAACTAAAGATTTAGCAAGTAGTAAGGCTGTTTTTACCGCATTAAAAGAAAAGAGCGTAAAAACTACTTTAATTGCCTCAGCTAATCAACGATTAGTTCCAGGGACAATTGTAGTTCCATCATATCTTGCTAAAGGGCTTGAATTTGATGCTGTTGTTATGTGGGATGCAAGTGATAAAGTCTATCATAACTTTGATGAAAGTCAGTTAGTGTATACAATTGCTTCACGAGCTATGTATAAATTGGATATAATTTATTGTGAAAAGTTAAGTCCTCTTTTACAAGTTAAGAAAGATTTATATATTGATAAGTAATTATTAAGCCATCGTTTAGATGGCTTTTTCTTCACACTTTTTTCTTAAAGCTCTGCTAAAATGCAAAGTATAACAATAAGGAAGGTTATGCTATGAGTATTTATGGAAAATATCAAGCTTACTTGCCCCTTATTTTAGAGGATATGCGGCAAGAAATTACTGCGATGAATGAAGAATATCAAAAAAATCATGGACAAAAGTTATATGAACATTTTGAAGGTAGAGTTAAATCAGACAAAAGTATGATTGAAAAGTGCCAGCGCAAGCAACTACCATTGACACCAGAATCAGCTCTGATTAAAAATAGGGATTCAATCGGCGTTCGAATTGTGACTAACTTTGTTGACGATATATATACAGTAATTAAATTATTAGAATTGAAAAAAGATATCCACATAGTTAAGAAAAAAGATTACATAAAAAATGCTAAACCTAATGGATATCGTTCTTATCACTTAATTATCGAAAAAGAGGTTCCTTTTGAAGATATAAAGGGACAAAAACCAGGTCATTATTTTATTGAAATTCAATTAAGAACTATTGCGATGGATACATGGGCAAGTTTGGAACATGAAATGAAGTACAAACATAATATCAAAAATCCAGAAAGAATTAGCAAAGAGTTGAAAAGAGTAGCCGATGAGTTGGCAAGCTGTGATTTAAGTATGCAGACTATTCGGCAGTTAATTAAGGAAGATGAATCATGAGGATATTACTTGCAGAAGATGAAAAACAATTAAACCGAGTTCTAACAGTAGCGATGACAAGTCAAGGATATGATGTTGATAGTACATTTAATGGTCAAGAAGCAGTTGAAATGGCCCAAAGAAAAGCATATGATGTAATGATTTTTGACATTATGATGCCTATTAAGGATGGGCTAACTGCTGTTAAAGAAATTAGAGCAAGTGGGGATAAAACTTATATTATAATGCTGACAGCTAAAAGTGAAATAGATGATAAGGTTAGAGGACTAGATGATGGAGCTGATGATTATTTAACAAAACCTTTTTCATTAAAAGAATTATTAGCTCGCTTGCGTTCAAAAGAGCGGCGAGAAGATAGCTATACTACTAAAAAAGTTCAGTTGGCTAACTTATTTTTAGATGTGGAAAACCAGGAGGCTTCTAGTCGAAATTCGGTAAGATTATCAAATAAAGAAACAGAACTACTACAATATTTACTATTAAATAAAGAAAAAAAACTTTCTACACAGGCTATTTTTACACATGTGTGGAAAGATTCGGACGAAGATGAGGATATTGTGTGGATATATGTTTCATATTTACGTGAAAAATTAAAAGCCATTGGGGCTGATGTGGAAATATCTGGGGAAAAAGATGGGAGTTTTATGCTTCAAGTAAAGAAAGGATAAGGTCTGATGATTAAAAAATTTCGGCGTAAATTTATCGCAGTTGCAGTATTGTCGTTGGCAATTATCCTTTTCGCTTCATTTGGTGGGGTCGTTTTAGCGACTCAATACCGTACAGATAAGGAAATAACAAATGTTTTACAACTTTTAGCTAAAAACAATGGCCAGTTAAATCAAAAAGCTGCTCGAAAGACCTTGGGACCGGATTCTAATAAGGATTCTTTATTTAAGTATCGCTATTTTACTCTTAGTTTATCTAGTACAGGTAAGCTAAAATTAGTTGATAATACCCATATTTCTACGATTTCAGCTAGTGATATTACTAGCAATAGTTCTTTAATTAAAAGAACTATAAAAAATACTACTAGTGAAGGTAGTATTATGATTAATTCGAATCCATATCGTTTTATTTTAGTAAAAAGTAAAAGTTCTAATCAAACGATTGCAATATTTCTTGATACTACGCCAATAACCGCTAGTTATAAGCATTTATTTAGAGTAGCAATTTTTTTAGGAATTAGTGGTCTAATCTTTTTTACTTTAATTTTGTTTTTACTTTCTAATCAAGCAATTAAACCAATTGTGGAAGCATATGAGAAACAGCGACGCTTTATTACTAATGCGGGTCATGAATTAAAAACACCGCTTGCAATTATCTCCGCAAATACTGAAATGGAAGAAATGATAGGCAAAAGTGATGAATGGACTGAAAGTACTAAAGAACAAGTAGAGCGGTTAACGATGTTAATTAATCAATTAATCAGTTTAGCAAGAATGAGTGAAAAAGATGAATTAATTTTAGAACGAGTTAATTTTTCTGACTCTGTAAAAAGAGCTGCTAATAGTTTTAAAAGTCTGATTCAAAAAGATGGTAAGAATTATGATATAGAAATTGAACCTGATTTATTTGTAAATGGAGAAAAACAAAGTTTATATGAACTGGTTAATATTTTAATTGATAATGCTAACAAATATTGTGATGAAGCTGGTCGAGTAAGTGTTAACTTGAATAAAGGATCATTAGGAAGAAATGCTATTTTGCAAGTGAAAAATAGCTTTAAAGATGGTAAAAGTATAAATTATAATAAGTTTTTTGAGCGGTTTTATCGATCAGATGAATCTCATAATAGTCAAAAGGGAGGCTTTGGAATAGGTCTTTCCATGGCCCAAGACTTGGTAAGGGTTTTTGGTGGAAAAATAAATGCTAGCTATGATGGAAAAAATGTTGTTTTAACGGTTATTTTGAAATTAAGAAAGTAGGCAATTATCGCCTGCTTTTACTTTTTATGCTATTTTTATATTTGAAGTGCTTTAATTTGGAGTGGTGAATTATGAAGTCTTTTACACACTTTAGCAGAAAAGAATGGGCAAGTTTAAATCCTAATTTAAATATCAATGTAAGTCATGAAGAATTAGAAAAAATCAATTCACATGGTGACGTTTTAAGTATTAAAGATGTTCGACAAGTATATGAATCTTTAGTTGCTTATATAGGGGTAGTGTTTAAACAATCTAAAGAAAAAGAGAAGAAAAAAGCTGATTTTTTAAAGCGACCGATTTCTAAACGACCATTTATTATAGGAATTTCAGGTTCAGTTTCTGTTGGTAAATCAACTACCTCTCGTTTGTTGCGTCTGCTTTTACAAAGGACATATCCAGAGTTAAAGATTCAGAGAATGACTACAGATGGTTTTTTATATACAAATAATGAACTAAAGGCTAAAAATCTGATGAGTCGAAAAGGATTCCCAGAAAGTTATAATATGCAACGCTTGAATGACTTCTTAACAGATGTAGTAAGGGGAAAAGAAGATATTGTTTATCCTCTATATTCTCAAGGTATATCTGATATTGTACCGGACGAATTCGGTCATGTTCTAAGCCCAGATATTTTAATTATTGAAGGGATTAATACATTACAATTACCACCGAATGGAACAATTGTTAGTTCAGATTTTTATGATTTGTCAATTTATCTTGATGCAGATGAAGAGTTAATTGAGAGTTGGTTTTTGAGTCGCTTTAAAGAATTAATGGAACAAAATAAAGATAATCCTGATAATTATTACTATCATTGGGCCAACAGCGATCGTACTAAAGCGATAAATGCTGCTAAAGAAGTATGGCAATCTGTTAATCTGGTTAACTTAAGAGAATTTATTGCCCCAACGAAGGCAAGAGCAAATGTTGTTTTACATAAAACAAAAGGGCATCATATTGATTCAGTATATTTAAGATGCTACTAAATTTGGTATACTAGATGTATGAATTGGATTATTTATATGTTGATGAAAGTTCTGGCTTTGCCCCCGTCAATTAGTAATTGAAAAGTTAGTATAAAAATATTTGATTTAAAGAGGAGTTATTAATTATGGTAAATGCAATTGAACTAAAAAAAGGTATGATTTTTAGCCAAGACGGAAAGCTAATGAGAGTATTAAAGAGTAATCACCACAAACCTGGCAAGGGAAATACAGTTATGCAAATGGACTTGAGAGATGTTCGTGCCGGTTCAGTGATTCATAAGACAATGAGACCAAGTGAAAAAGTAGAATTAGTTGAAGTAGCTAAAAAAGGTGCACAATACCTTTATGCTGAAGGTGATAATTACATCTTTATGGATACTACAACTTATGAACAATATGAAATCACTAAAGACCAATTAGGTGATGATGCTCTTTACTTAATGCCAAATATTGAAGTACAACTTGAGTTTACTGATGATGGCGAATTGATAGGTATTGAGTTACCAGCTACTGTAACTATGAAAGTAGCAGAAACTCAACCCGAAATTAAGGGTGCTACCGCAGCAGGTGGTGGTAAGCCAGCTACTATGGAAACAGGTTTGGTTGTAACTGTACCAGATTTTATTAATGAAGGTGACGAATTAGTTATTAATACGCAAGAAGGTACTTACAAGTCACGTGCATAAAATCTTTATATATAAAAAGCTATTAGGAGAAATATTCTAATAGCTTTTTAAATGGTCTTTATTTGTTAAATGTGTCAGTTTCGACTTCTTGAATAAATTGCGCTAAATGACGATAGTATACATCAGGATTATCTACCATATGGTGGTGTCCTCCGTTTGGAGTAGTAACTAAGCGAGAATTTGGAATAAGCTTCTCCATTGTTCTAGCAGTTTCAATAGGCATAGTTTCATGTTCCCCAAAGGTTAATAAAGTAGGTACTTTAATGTTAGGAAGTTGATCTCTAAAGTGCCAATCTTTTAGCTTACCAGTGATGACAAATTCATTATCTCCTTGAAAAGCATTGTAAACTGCGCTTCCTCCTAAATCTTTTAAGTGGTATAACTTCGAAGGCTGTTTACGATCAACAAAGTTAATATTCAAGATTTGAACATCATCCTGGTATCGTTGATTATCAAAATTACCTTCAGCTTCACACTTATGCATGAAGTCAATTTCTTCTTTGGTTAATACTTCTTCGCGTCTGCGATTAACAGCTTCAACGTATTCATCAATTTCATCAACCATTGATGAAATAATAGCGCCTTTTAAGTGTTTACCATATTTAACTGCATATTCTTGAACTAATAATCCGCCCCAACTTTGGCCTATGAGATAAAAATTATCAATACCTAATTTTTGTCGAACTTCTTCAACTTCATCTAAGAAGTATTCGTAAGTAAGGTATTTTTTGGCAATATCAGGATTATTATAATCTGGTTGGTCAGAGTATAAAGAGCCTAATTGATCATACATGTGAACTTGGACATTTAAACCTTGCTTTTTTAATTGTTCAGCAGTATCTTCCCAATATTCATGATTCCCACCAGGTCCGCCATGTAGGGCCAGTAAATGAATATCACCGCTTCCTTGAGTGTTTGTCCATAAATGATAGCCATTATCCAGTGTAAGAATTTTAGTTCCTTGTTTCATGTGTGTCTCCTTACTAATACTTTTGATATTAATGAAATAATAACATTAATTTTAACTTTTTTTAGTATAAAATGCATTTTTGCGGATAGAATGCAGAATCTCTTAAAATTAGTTACAATGTAATGGACGTTAAAATATTTAAGGAGAAATAAATGAGTCTTAAATACGCACAAAAACGTAAAGTTTTTTTATTTATCTTTTTTGCAACGATTAAAGCCTGCAATATTTTATTTGTGGCCTACATGCTCAAATTAATGCTTAATGTTGCTTCATCTGGTAAAAAAGATATGATGCAATTAGTTGGGTTAGCTGGTATTACAGCAGTTGGTCAATTATTTTTTATGTGTAGCAATTTCTTGTATGAAGCAAATAAAATGGAAATTATCCGCCAGGTAAACCTCTATTTAAAAAAGAAAAATATTGCTTATTTAGTTGATCGAGGAGATAGTGACATTAAACAGGGTTTAAGTTTAATGACTAATGATTTAAAACAAATTGAAACTAATCGTGTCACTGCACAATTAGATATGATTTTTCAAAGTATAACTTTTGTTGGTGCTTTAAGTTTTGCATTTTATAATTCATGGGAAATGACTTTGATTTTTATTGTAGCCTCGTTAGCACCAGCAGTTGTGCAGATTTTTACTAGCAAAATTATTACGCAAAAGGCTAAAATTTGGACTAAAACCAATGCTGATTATACACAAAGTGTATCTGATAGCTTAAATGGTGCGAATGCTGCTAATTTGTATAATAGCAGGGATAATATCTTAGTTAGGGCAACTAAGTCAGCATCTAAAATGGAAGCTGCCTTAAAGTCAATGAATTTAACTCAAGCTTGGGCATTAGAACTCATTTATTCTGCTGCAGAACTCTTTTGTTTTATAGTTCCATGTACAATTGGTGGAATTTTAATGATGGAAGGTAAGTTAGCAGTTGGTACTTTAGTAATGTTAGTTGATTTAGCAATGAATTTTATTACGCCAGTAGTTACTATTTTTCAAGAATTTAATCAGGTTAAATCAACGGTACCTATGTGGGAAAAGAGCTTACGAGCTGTTAATTATCAGTTAGATGATGAAGTTGAAAAGCGTGATAATTTTACTGGATTAGAGGTTCAAAATTTAAGTTATCAAACTAGTTCAGATAAAAGAACAATTTTTTCAAATGTTGACTTAAAGGTTAATCCAGGTGAGAAAGTTCTTTTAATGGCCCCAAGTGGTTGGGGAAAAACAACCTTACTTAGATTAATGCTAGGTCAAAAGCAACCTCAAGAAGGTAAAGTATTAATAAATCAAAAAGATGTAACTGGTAATTGGGAGTCAGCACATAATTATTATTCCTATGTCAATCAAAAGCCTTTTTTATTTGATGATAGTTTGCGCTTTAATATTACCTTAGGAAGAACTTGTTCTGAAGCAGAATTATTAGCAGCTATTAAAGAAGCGGGCTTGAATGATTTGGTTGAAAGCAAGGGCTTAGACTTTTATGTTGGCGAAAATGGTAATAAACTTTCAGGTGGGCAAATCCAGAGAGTAGAAATAGCTAGAGCTCTGCTTTCAAGGCGTCCAATTATTTTGGCGGATGAGGCAACTAGTGCATTGGATCCAGTAATGTCAAAAGCAATACATGAAACCTTGCTAAAAAATCCACAAGTAGCAGTTATTGAAGTTGCCCATAAGATAAGCGATTATGAAAAAGAGATGTTTGATCAAATTGTTAAATTTAAATAGCATGACATTTTTGTCATGCTTTTTTCGTAAAAAATAAGCGTGAAAAATTGTTGAAGGTCAAAGAGGTGCATGTTAGAATGTCGATAAATTGAAAGGAACTTATGATTAATCGAAAGTTAGCTTTCAATTTTTGTAACAAAGTTCGTCGATTTTTTAAAGAGAGGGACATATATGAATATTTTAAATCTTAAGCTTGGTATTCCTTTGATAATTTGGGGAGCTAGTGTAATTCTTGGTTTTTTGCAATTAAAAAACTAGAAAGAATTACCTTAATCGCCTAAATAGTCTGGATACTTTCTTGATGGCAACAATTGTTGCCTTAATTTTTTTACTCCAATCCTTAATAGTTCCAGAAATTTTAGCATTCGTTTTTCGTGAATTTGCTCTATTCTTTGGCTTACTTAGTGTGGTATTGCTAATTATTGCGCTAGTTTTAAAAGCATATCAGACCTTTCAACTTGCTTCTTTAATTGATGTCGGCATGTTTACTGCATTTTGGGGAGTCGTAGTACTTTTTATATCACAAAATTACATTTCAGTTTTTACGATGATTGTTCCGATTTTTGCAGTAGTTGTCGGAATTGCTTTGATTATTTGTGGCAAAAAAGCGGAAAGTTATTAAACAATAGAAAACACTTGAAAAGCATCTTAGGATGCTTTTTTATTATTTAAAGGAATATATTTTGCACTTAAATAAAATTATATTTTATAAAGATAAAAGAAAAATATAAAATATATCAAATGAAATATTGAATTAGTATAGCGTTAAAGTTATGATAAAAGCGATTACATAACAAAGAGAGCGAGGAACTACAATGGCTGAACCAAAATGGCTAAAAGATATGAATCCTGATGATTATTTAAAAGAAGACTTTGATTGCAAAGGTAAAGGGAAATATACCGTTTCTGGTATTGAAAACGATGATCCAGAATGGCTTGATAAAGCAGCAAAGAAAGTTAATGCTGCTGAAGGCGATGACTACGTTAAACTTGATTGTGGTTTAATGACTGTTAACCAATTGAACTGGATGCTTAGAAATACTTTTGGTGAATTGACTTTTGTTGACGAAAATAACCAATTTTTGTGGTATAACCGTCCGACTGATCCTAATTACAAGATGAAGGCCAAGCGTGTTCCTGCTCAAGTTGGTGACACAATGGGACAAATTCACCCAGATGTACGTGATGTTATCCCTAACGCTAAAAAGGTTGTTCACGCACTTCGCACTAAAGAAGGCGGACATGATGATGTTTACATGCCAGTTCCAACTGGTAACTTGAAGGAATTAGTTTTACACTACTACAAGCGTGTTGAAGATGAAGAAGGTAACTATCGCGGAATTTACGAATGGGTACAAGACTTATATCCATTTGTTAAGTACTTCTGTGAAACCACTGGTCAAAAGTTGGTAGTTGACCCAGATGCTACAACTGGTGCAACTTACCGTCGCAATTCTGATCCAGATGCAAATACTGGAGCCTCAAGAAAGGCTGAAGCTGAAAAGATGGAAGAAAAGCCAAAGGTTGAAGAAAAACCTGATGCAAATACTGGAGCTTCAGAGCATTAATTAGTTTAGATAAGCGATCTCAATTCATTTTGAGGTTGCTTATTTTTTTGAAAAAAATCTTGACTTGGAGTTGACTCCAACCAATACAATTAGATAAAAAATTGGTTAAGGAGCTGATAAAGCAATGAAAATTGATGTCTTTTCACATTTTTTACCTCAGAAGTTCTATCAAAAAATGTTAGAAATAGAACCTAATTTAGCCGACACCTTTCCTTATGTAAATAATCCTATCTTATTTGATCCTGTCAAAAGACAAGAAAGTATTCCTGAAGGCGTCAAGCAAGTAATTAGTGCAGTAAATATTAATCCCGAAGACTTTGCTAGAGCAGATACGGCGGCAAAACTTTGTCAAATGGCTAATGAAGAATTAAATGAGTTAGTTATGAGTAACGAAAAATTTCTTGCTGCAGTTGCTATGTTACCAATGAATAACTTAAAAGTTGCAACTGAAATAATTCATCAAATAACAAGCAAGGAAAATAAATTAATTGGAGCTCAGATTTTTACAAGAGCTTTAGGAAAAAGTATCGCTGATGAAAGTTTTGAACCGATTTTTGCCCAAGCTGAAAAAGATAATGTGCCATTATTACTTCATCCAGTTTTCGATGAAAGAAAACCAGATAATAATTTGGTTTTCAGCTGGGAATATGAATTAGGTCAAGCAATGCTTCAATTAACAGAAAATGGGATTTTTGAAAAATATCCTAAATTAAAAATTATTGTTCATCATGCAGGTAGTATGGTTCCATTTTTTGCAGAGAGAATTAATCATATCTTACCTAAGAAGCAAGCTGATGATTTTAAGAAATTTTATGTAGATACTGCAATTTTAGGTAATCCAAGTGCCTTAAAACTAGCGTTAGATTACTATGGCAGTAACCATATCTTGTTTGGAACTGATGCACCATTTGGAATTCAGCCAGCAGGAGCTACAAATGAAATTATTTCTGCTTTAAAAGAAACGAATATCGAGTCAAAGCAGCTTGATAAAGTGTTCTATGAAAATTTCTACGAACTTTTTGAAAATAATATTTGACTTGAAGCTAACTCCAGGTAATAAGATATCTATTAACTAAAGCGGGAGGATAAAAATGGCTAACTTAACAATTACTGAAATTAGTAAAAAATATAATATTACCACTGATACGATTCGTTACTATGAACGAATTGGACTTTTACCTAACATACCGCGTAAAAGTAATGGCAATCGATATTTCACTGATGGAATGCAACATTTTTTAGAAATGGTTATTTGCTTGCGCCACTCAGGAGTGAGTGTTGATTCATTGGTAGAATATGTAGCTTTAATTCAAAAGGGAGATGCAACGCTTGATGCTAGAAAAGAACTTTTAGAAGAACAAAGGGATTTGTTGGAAGAAAAGAAACATAATTTACAGCGGTCAATTGATCGTTTGAATCATAAGATTTCACTTTATGAATCTGGTGAAATAACGGAAGATAAATCATATTTCAAAGAATATAAAATTAATGAAGACTAAGGAAGGATAAAGTTAATGAATAAAGAATCTAAGATTGTCCTTGGTGCATGGGCATGGGGCGATAATAATAGCTATTTTGGTAATAATTATGATCAGTCACATTTTCAGGAAGTATATGACCAAGCAGTTAAGTCGGGTTTAACTTTTTGGGACACTGCTTTTGCATATGGTGCTGGAAATTCTGAACGTATTTTAGGAAATTTGATGGAACATACGCCACGTGAGGAATTGACTATTTCTACAAAATTCACACCACAAATGGCTGATAATAGTGAAAATCCAGTTGAGCAAATGTTTGAAGGAAGTCTTAAGCGCTTGAAGACGGATTACATTGATTATTACTGGATTCATAATGACGCTGATGTTGAAAAATGGACACCAATGGTAATTAATTTAGTAAAAAGTGGAAAAGTTAAGCATATTGGTGTATCTAATCACACTTTAAGTGAGATTAAACGAGTTCAAAAAATTTTGGTCGAGGCAGGTTTAAAGCTTGATGCTGTACAAAATCACCTTAGCTTGCTTGATCGAACTTCTGAACAAGCAGGAATTCTTGATTACTGCCGTCAAAATAATATCGAATTTTTTGCGTACATGGTTTTAGAACAAGGTGCATTAACTGGTAGATACAATCAAGATAATCCATTCCCAGCAGGCAGTGTTAGAGCGCAAGTCTATAACAATAAGTTGCCTCAATTAACCGAATTACTTAATAATTTACAAGCAATTGGTGATAAACATGGAATTAGCATTGCTCAGACAGCGATGGCTTGGGCAATGGCTAAGGGTGCTCTTCCAATTATCGGAGTAACTAAGGTAAATCAAGTTAAAGATGCCAAAGCGGTTACTCAAGTTCAATTAACATCTTCAGAAATTAATCAATTAGAAGAGGTGGCTGATAAGGCAAACGTTAATACCATTGGTAGTTGGGAACAAGATATGCGAGAAGATTAGTAGAAAGGAAAGAATATAAATATGACCTGGACTAAAGAAGAATTAGCTAATTTTAATGAAAGTTCAACTTTACAAAATCATCCATTTGATAGCGATAAACACTGGACTGAAGATAATCCAGTTTGGTGTGTAGTTGCAGATAATCGTTTATTTATTCGCGGAGCAAAAGGAGATAAAGCAACTAAATGGGTTCTTAATGGAACCGCCAATGGAGGAGAAGTTGCTGTTGAAGGAAAGCTTTACCAAGTAAACTATAATCTTGTTACTGATAAAGAGACTATTAAATTAGTGACTGAAGCTTATGAGAAAAAGTATCATGGCCAATATCCAATTGATTTAATGGTATCTGAAATAGCTGAATCAGGAACAGTAGAATTAATAAAGGATATTAACAAAATGGAATGAATTCGTAGGTTTTGCTTAGCGAGTTAGTTTAAATGAAAAGTAGTTTCTTAAGTGAAACTGCTTTTTTAGTAATAAAATAAAAACTATCCTGAGTTATTAGAAAAGAGTGTGTATTACCTATTTTAACTAATGATGCTACTGAAAAATTATCAGTCAATTTACCTTTAACTACTGAGCAAGAAAATCTCGTAAAAAGAATTATCTCTTTTACAAGAAAACATATTAATGGTGATAATCCAGCTATCTTTACTGTTTATGGAGATGCAGGTACTGGAAAAAGCGTGGTTTTAGCTCATTTATTTAATCAAATTCAATTAGCTGCTAGAAATGAGAAGAATTCTAATTTATATGGAACTAAAAATTATTTTCTAGTTAATCACCCCGAAATATTGAAAGTATATAAAGAGATTGCTGGGCAAGAAGCAGGATTATATAAGAAGGATTTTACTAGGCCAACTTCGCTCATCAATGAATTAGATAAAAAGCAGGCTCAAGTTGATATTGTAGTTATTGATGAAGCTCATTTACTTTTGTCGCACAGGGATGCCTATAATAATTTTACTTATGATAATCAATTAATTGAGATTATTAAAAGATCCAAGGTGGTAATCTTAGTTTTTGATCCATATCAAGTTATGAGAACTAAAACATACTGGTCGACTAAACGATTAGAGAAAATTACTCATCAGTATCCTCATGAAGATTATCATTTAACTCATCAATTTAGGATGAATGCTAGCTCGGAGTTAATTGATTGGTTTAATACTTTTACTGATGAGGCTAAGATTATGCCATTTCCTAAGAATGCTAGATTAGGATATGATTTTCGTGTGTTTGACGATGCAGAAAAAATGCGACAAGAAATCGTTAAAAGAAATCAAGAAGTTGGATTATCTAGAATTTTATCGACAACAGGGTATCCGTCTATTCTTGATGGTAAAAACCATTATATTGAAGAAGGTAAATTTAAAATGCCTTGGGATCAATATAATTACACTAGTAAGCCTTGGGCTGAAATACCAGAAACGATTAATGAAGTAGGGTCTTTTTATACTTGTCAAGGCTTTGATTTGAATTATACCGGTATCATCTTGAGCCCACCATTTAGCCAAATTCCTGGGACTAATAAGGTTCAAATTGATACTAGCAAATTTACTGATACTGAGGCTTTTAAGAAGCGGGCTGATTTGTTTGATCCGCAAGAATTAGAACAAGTTAAGCAACGACTTTTTATGAATCAGATTAATGTCCTGTTTAAAAGGGGAGTTTATGGGACTTATCTTTATGCTCATGATCCACTTTTAAGAAAGACTTTGTTTCAAGCTTATCGAGAAATAAGCCAGAGTTAGTAGCATAATACTAGACAAAGACGTCAAAATTTGGCGTCTTTTTTTATGTAGCAAAAGAGCCTAAAATCTATAAACAAGGGAGGCGACTAATTTGAATATTGATCAAAAATATATCCAAGATAAGTTTATTGAGTATTGTGAAGTAGATACCCGTTCTTATTTTGAAAGTGAAACTGTTCCCACTAGTGTTGGACAAGTTGAATTGTTACAGTTGTTAAAACAAGAATTGATAGAGCTGGGATTATCGCAAATTAGCTATTCCCCAAAAGATGCTTATTTATTAGGAAAAATTCCAGCAACTACATCTAAAAAAGTAACTGCAATTGGCTTTGTAGCACATGTGGATACAGCCGATTACAACAGTAAAAATATTAAAGTTCAAATTCATAAAAATTATGATGGGACAGATATTAGACTTGATAAGAGTCATGTCTTATCTTCTAAACAATTCTCAAGTTTGAAAAAAGTTATTGGTCATACTTTGCTTACTGCTTCAGGAGATACTTTACTTGGCGCAGATGATAAAACGGGAATCGCCGGGGCCTTGGGGATGGCTAAGTATTTACTTTCTCATCCTGAAATTGAGCATGGTGATATATGGCTAGCTTTTGGACCTGATGAAGAAATTGGAAAAGGGGCTGCGCGATTTGATGTTAAACGTTTTCCAGTTGAATTTGCTTATACACTTGATAATGGCGATATTGGTGATATTGCATATGAAACGTTTAATGCGGCGAGTGCAACAGTAACTTTTGCGGGGACTGTTGTTCATCCTGGAGAAGCATATGGGCTAATGGTAAATGCCGGTTTAATGGCAAATGAGTTTATCGCTGCTTTGCCTAAAGATTTTGTACCTGAGAAGAGTAAAGGATATGATGGATTTTATTTAGTTACTGATTTTTCTGGTAATGTCGATCAAGCTATGGTCAACTTAATAATTAGAAGCTTTGATACAAAGGATTTTTTAGCTAGAAAGCAATTTCTTAAAAACTTGGCTAATAAAATTGATGCTAAATATGGTAAAGGGCGAGTAAAAATTGAAATGAGAGATCAATATAAATCTCCCGGTGATTTAATTAAGCAAAATCCCTATGTTGTTAACTTAGTTCATCATGCTTATAAACAACTCAACATAACAGCTAAGCATATTCCATTTCGTGGAGGTACAGATGGTGACTTTATTAGTGAAAAAGGCATTCCTACGCCAAATTTATTTAACGGAGGCGCAAATTTTCATGGACCATATGAATATGTAACAATTGAAAATATGGCAAAATTAAGCGAGGTACTTGTTGAGATAAGTAAACTGCATGTTCATTTGAATGATTGCAGAGATGAAACACCTTTGAAGAGATGAGGATAGAAAAAATGTCTGATTTTGAGAAAGCTAGAAAAATTATAAATGAAGCAGATGCAATTTTAATTACGGCTGGAAACGGGTTTGCTAGTTTGGATGGATTCGATATGTTAGATGAAGCTAGTTTTAAAATCCAGTATCCAGATTTAGTAGAGAAATATAATTTTAAAACTATTGGAGATGCATTAGATAGAAGATTAAGCAATTGGGATGAGCAATGGAGTATTTGGCGTAGATTTATTGATAATTATTCGATTAATTATCAAGCGAGTTCAATGATGCAAAATTTGAAAACTTTGCTTAAGGGAAAAGAATACTTTATTGCAACAAGTTATTATATCCATGCTTTTGAAAATGCTGGATTTGACTCTAAAAAGATTTTTAATATTTTTGGAGATTGGACAACTATGGCTTGTTCAAGTGGGATTAATCATGGCTTAAAAAGTGATTTGCAAATTTATGGCGTGCCAAAATGTGAGATTTGTAATAGTGAAATGGAAATCCATATGCCTTTAACTGCCCATTTTTATCCAGATACAGATGCTAATACAAGATTACGGATTTTTATTACTAATAATGAGAGTAAAAAAGTGGCAGTATTAGGCTTAGGTGTAGATGAGTTAAGCCCACAATTGTTAGAACCGATTACTCATTTAGTAAGTCAATTTGAAAGTTGGCATTATATATCGGCAGATTTATGCATCACCGATTTACCTCAAGATGTAGCCAAGAGAAGCATTGCAGCTGAAAGTAATAGTGAAAGTTTATTAGAAGGTTTAATAAGTTAATGACAGTAAAAGTAGTATCCGGTCAATTGGAGTTCACAAATCAAAATTTAGCTAATAAACTACGAAAAAAAGGGCATGAGCTTGTAACATTTTTAGACGATTATACAATGCTAGATATTGAAACAACGGGGTTATCACCATATCGTGATAGAATAACAGAACTTGCTGGTATTAAAGTAAGAAATGGAAAGGTAGTTGCAGAATATAGTCAACTAGTAAAATATCCTAAAGATAATAAGGTACCACGCTTTATTACTAAGCTAAATGGAATAGATGAAGCATTAATTTTAGCTAATGGGATGCCTGTAAAAGAAGCTATCACTGAATTTAGAAATTTTATTGGTGGAGATGTAATAGTTGGATATAATGTCAACTTTGATTTGAACTTTATTTATGATCTTTGTGAAAAATTTCAGTTAAAAAAATTGAGTAATAACTATATTGATGTTTTACATTTCTCACGAGTCTTTTTTAAAAAAGAGAGTCATAATCGCTTATTAGACTGCATTCGGCGACTAGGAATTAGTGAATCAGAAGCACATCGAGGATTAAAAGATTCATTGGATACTAAAGCAGTATTTGATATTTACCGAAAGCAATTTACCCCTGAGATGTTAAATGAAGTCAAAGATAGTTTAAAAAGTTGTGTTTTAACCGAAGAAATTCCATTTGAATACTTGATTAAACGCAATCCATTAAAAAATAAAACTGTCGTTTTTGCAGGTACTGTTAATAAAGAAGAATTAGAGCTAATTGTAAGTAATATGGGCGGTCAAGTAAGAGACCATGTTGATTCCACAATAGATTATTTAGTCATGGGGGATAAGGACTTCTTTTCAAAAAGTAATTCTGAATTGCAAAAAGCAAGAAGGTTAATATCAGAAGGAATTAAGATTTCTCGACTTAGCGAAAGTTTTTTCCTTGATATGTTAGATAGTTGGGCAAGAAGTTAGGAGTAATAATGACGAAAAGAAGAAAGAAAAGAGCATCAAATAGAAAATTTAATCCGATTACTTCAATTCTTTTTGTATTAGCATTTGCTTTTTGGGGAATTTACCAAAGTTCAGGTGGAAATTTATCTACTGCCGTTAATTCAATAACTTCCTTTAATAACTCTAGTAGTTCAAGTAATTCAGCAAAAAATACTTTTACAGCGACAAGTGCTGATACCGAATATGGTGGATTATCAACTAGTGATTATCAAAAGTTAGCTAATTTAGATTTTCAATCAGGTCAAAAAGGATATGTTGTAGTTAATAATAATCATTCAACATTAATAAAAAACGCTTGGAAGGTTAACAAAGTTATTTATTCTAATTTAGATAATCTAAATAGAACTTCTCATTCAAATACTGGCTTTTTAGAACAAAGAAATGTTGCTAATGATAGTTTGCGAGTAAGGCAATTCGTAAATCCAACTGCGTGGCACTCTAATCGTTCAAGTGGGGAACAAATATATAACCGAGGCCATCTGATTGCCTATTCAGTTTCAGCAGGAATTGATCAAAATGGTAATTATGAACCTAATAACCAGTCAGGTGATCAAAATAATCCTAAAAATTTATTTACGCAAACAGCTTATTCTAATCAAAAAGTTCAGACTATTTTTGAAGGAAAAGTTAGACAAGCTCTTAGACAAGGGAAAAAAGTGATTTATCAAGCAACGCCTATCTTTAGAAATAACGAATTAATGGCGCGTGGCATTAATTTACAGGCAGTTTCGACTGATGGAATGTTAGATTTTAATGTCTATATTTTCAATGTTCAACCTGGATTTCAATTTAATTATCAAAATGGGCGGGCAAGTAAAGACAATAGTTTGCAAGTAGCTAATTAAGTTTATAGTTATATAAATAAAGTTCGGATTTTTAGATTGTGTATATATAAAAATACTAATGTTAATAAAATGATAGGTAAAAACCGAATTTTATCATTATTTTATATTGTAATTTACCGAAAAATCCCGTACACTCAAATAAGAGAATTTTCAAAGTAAGTAGTGGAGTTATTAGATGAACGAAGAAAAATTTGTTGAAGTAAAAGACCTTCGTAAGGTTTATGATAACGGCCATGAAGCAATTAAAAATGTTTCATTTAGCGTTAAAAAGGGTGATCTTGTATGTTTATTAGGTCCATCTGGGTGTGGTAAAACCACAATTTTAAATATGCTTGCCGGATTGCTTAATCCAACTAGTGGTGAAATTTTGTTTGATGGAAAAAATGTGGTTAATGTGGAACCTAAAGATCGTGAGATTGGCTATGTGTTCCAGAATTACGCATTGTATCCACATATGACTGTATTACAAAATGTTATGTTTCCACTTACCGTTGGAAAAACTAAACGACCAAAGGAAGAAGCGGAAAAAATAGCCAAGAAGTATATGGCTTTGACTCAAATTACGGATTTGGCCAATCAAAAACCTGGCAATTTGTCAGGTGGGCAACAACAGCGTGTCGCAATTGCACGTGCTTTGGTTGGTGAACCTAAAATATTACTTATGGATGAACCTTTAAGTAACTTGGATGCTCGGCTTCGTTTGAAGATTAGAGAAGAAATCAGAGCATTAGTCAAAGAAGTGGGGATTACAACTTTATTTGTTACTCACGACCAAGAAGAAGCTTTATCAATTGGTGATAAAATAATCCTTTTCAATAATGGAGTAATTCAACAAGATGATAACGGACAAAACTTCTATTTAGAACCTAAAAATCATTTTGTTGCTAACTTTATTGGAAATCCAGTTATCGATAATTTCGCTGTAACAGTTGAAAACGATGAAATTAAGACAAGTGATTTTACAATTAAAGTTTCAGATTGGGATAAACAGAGATTAAGAAAACAATTAGTTGATGGAAATTATATTTTATCTGTACGTCCAGAAAATATTACTCCTGCTGACAATGGTGAGCTAGCTGTCCAAATTGTTGATGTTGAATTAATTGGTAGAGAAAGAATTCTAAAATTTAATTATGATGGTCAACAAGCTAGATCACTTGTTAATTTGGAAGTGCCGATTAAGGCAGGAGATAAGGTAAGATTAAAGCTACGGCTAGATCGAATCTTTATCTTTACTCCGGAAGGGGAAAGAATTTACTAATGAAAACTAATCAAAAAAAGGCTTGGTTATTTTTAGCTCCAACTTTAATTTTTGTTACTGTTTTTAGCGTATGGCCTATTTTACGGGCTTTTACAATGAGTTTCCAAAGCGGACCATTAATTAATTTGGAATGGACTGGCTTTTCTAATTATCAATATATTTTTTCAGATCCTGAATTTTGGCGCGCAATTAAAAATACTTTAATCTATGCTATTTTTGCTGTGCCGGTTAGTTTAGCAATTTCGATTATGTTGGCTTGGTTTATTTTTAGTAAAGTAAAGCATTCTTCATTTCTTGAAACTACTTTTTTCATGCCATACGTAACAAGTACGATTGCAATAGGTATCGTTTTTAGATATATCTTTAATGGCGAATATGGGTTGCTGAATTACTTATTAAAAGCGGTGCATCTTCCTGCTCCAAATTGGATTGATGATCCAAGTATGAGTTTAATCACAATAATTATTTTCGGAATTTGGACTTCTTTAGCTTTTGACATTGTAATTTTAATGGGAGCTTTAAGAAATATTGACCCTAATTATTATATTTTGGCAGATATGTATGGTGCCAGTGAACGAGAAAAGTTTTGGCGAATTACAATGCCACAACTAGTTCCAACTTTAGCATTTTTGTTAACTATGAATATTATTGGGGCATTTAAAATTTATACTTCTGTTTATGCTTTGTTTAATGGGCAAGCAGGAATTGGAAATTCTGCCACTACAGCAGTATTTTATATTTATAATAAATTCCAAATGGTTGGAACTCCTGGAGTTGCAATGGCCGCAACTGTCGTATTATTCTTAATTATTTTACTAACAACATTTTTACAACGTAAAATGATGAAAAAGATTGGACGATACTAATGAAAAAAATTCGAATTGGTAATTTAATTGCCTACGTAGTTCTAGCAATTTTTGCATTAATTACAGTGTTCCCATTTGTGTATATGATTTTAGGTGGATTGATGTCTTATAGTGAAACTACAACTATTCCTCCGACTTTAATTCCACATAAATTTAATTGGGGCAATTATGCAAAAGTTTTTGCTCAAGCACCATTTGCAAGGTATTTTTTAAATACCTTTATAACAGCGTCAGTTACAACAATTGTGAGTTTATTTAATGCCCTACTTGCTGCTTTTGCTTTAACAAGTTTGAAGTTTAAAGGTAAAGGGTTAGTGCAAAGCTTATTACTTTCTCTATTAATGGTTCCAGGAGAAGCAATAATTTTTACTAATTATAATACTATTGCAAAAATGGGATTATTGAATACTTATCTTGGATTGGTTTTGCCATTTTTAACATCTATTTTCTATATGTATTATTTACAAAGTTACTTTGGGTCAATTTCAGATACTATTTATAAGGCTGCCATGATTAATGGAGCGAGTGATTGGGAATATATATGGAAAGTACTGGTACCTATGAGTAAAGGTGGTCTATTTACAGTTGGTCTACTTAGCTTTATTAGTGGATGGAATGCCTTTTTATGGCCATTACTTGTGACTAATGAAGATAGTATGCGATTGCTTAACAATGGACTTTCTTCGTTTGCTTCAGATTCTGGTAGTGAAACTGAACTTCAATTAGCAGCAGCAACGTTGACAGTTCTTCCAATTTTGATTGTCTACTTTATCTTTAGAAAGCAAATTATTCGAGGAGTAGTTAGAAATGACCTTAAAGGATAAAACAACTGTAACTTTTTATAATGGTCTAACAACGATTGGTGGGCCAATGATTGAAGTTGCTTATAACAAAAGCCATGTTTTGTTTGATTTAGGAGAAGTATATCGGCCTGAATTAAATTTGCCAGATGAAAGCTATCAAACTTTGATTAAGTATCAGCTCATTGGCGATGTTCCTGATTTTTATGATCCGGCTATAACTGGTAAGCAGCTAAATCACGAAAAATGGGAGCATGCAGCAGCTTATATTTCTCATTTGCATTTAGATCATAGTAAGGCACTTAATTTATTGGCGCCAGAAGTTCCTTTATATGCGGGACCAATTACTGCAGCACTTTTGCCAGTATTAAATAAAAATGGTGATTTTTTGTTGCCAGCAGCTAATCATGAAAAAAATTATACGCGTTCAATTATTCCTGCAAAATATAAAACTCCCATAAAAGTAGGAGATATTACTTTGGAAGTATGGCCAAGTGATCACGATGCATATGGAGCGACTGGTTTAGTTGTTAAAACCCCAGATAAGCTAATTGCTTTTACAGGAGATATTCGGTTGCATGGGTATCATCCTGAATGGGTCAAAGAATACCTTTCAGCTGTAAAAAACGCCGATTTGTTTATTGTTGAAGGTACAGGAATTTCCTGGCCAGAACATATAGGACAAGAATTTTCTGGCCCTAAAAATGAAGATGAATTAACAGAAAGAATAGTACAATTAGAACAAGAAAATCCTCAAAGACAAATAACTTTTAATACTTACCCTACTAATGTAGAGCGACTTCTACGGATTATTGAAGAATCTCCAAGAAAAGTTGTTCTACATGCTAAAAGGGCAGATTTGCTTAAAGAGTCATTGAATAAAGATTACTATTATTACTACTTGCCAGGGGAAGAAAAATATAAATCACTTGATCCTAACTTGAAAATTTCATATCAAGACTTATTAAAAGATAATCACAAATACCTTTGGCAAGCAGTTGCTAATTATGGCGATCTGATGAAAAATGGCCTGTACATTCACTCAAATGCTGAACCGTTGGGTGATTTTGATCCAGCATACAAACCTTTTGTTGAAGCTTTGGAAAGGCAAAATATTGAGTTCACTGCCTTACGTTGTTCAGGCCATGCTGATGATAAAGAACTCAGAGAAATTATTGGATTAGTTCAACCTCGCATTCTATGCCCGGTGCACACATTGCATCCGGAGTTGGCAGAGAATCCTTATGGGGAACGGATTTTACCTAAACGTGGACAAACAATCACGCTTTAGTTAAAAATCAAAAATATTGTTGTATTTAGTTTTATTGGAGGAAATATCCTTATGAAGTTTGCTAAAAGATTAGCTGTTGCTGGTATGACTGCTTTAGCTTTAGTTGGCACTACTGCTTGCTCTAGTAGTAAAACAAGTTCAACTAAGTCTAATGCCACTAGTTCCGTTAAGATTCCTAAAGTTACTAAGAAGACAACTGTTGTTTTCTGGCATGCTATGACAGGAGTTCAACAATCAACCTTACAAAAACTGACTGCTGAATTTGAAAAGAAAAATCCTAACATTACTATTAAGTTGGAAAATCAAGGTGCGTACACTGATTTACAAGCAAAGATTAATTCAACTTTGCAATCACCAAATAATTTACCAACTATTACTCAGGCCTATCCAGGTTGGTTGTGGAATGCGGCTAATAATAAAATGTTAGTTGACCTTACGCCTTATATTAATGATAAAACAGTTGGTTGGGGAAGTGCTAAGTCATCTAATATTAAGACAGAACTTCTTGAAGGTGCGCAAATTAAAGGAACCCAATATGGGATTCCATTTAATAAATCTGTAGAAACTTTGACTTATAATGCAGATATTCTCAAGAAATACAATGTCAAAGTACCTACTACAATGGCTGAACTTAAAGCAGCTGCTAAGAAAATCTATGAAAAGAGTGGTCATAAAGTTGTTGGTGCAGGTTTTGACTCACTTTCAAATTACTACACACTTGGCATGAAGGATGAAGGTGTGGATTTCTCAAATAAGATTAACTTCTCAGGAACCACTTCTAAGAAAGTTATCAACTACTATGCAGATGGAGTAAAGGCAGGTTACTTCAGAACAGCAGGAAGTGAACACTACTTATCAGGACCATTTGCAAATGAAAAAGTTGCAATGTACATTGGTACGAGTGCTGGTGAAGGATTTGTGAAGAAGGGTGTTGGAACCAAATTTACTTATGGTGTAGCTGCACGTCCATCTAAGTACAACATGCAACAAGGTACAGATATTTACATGTTTAGTAAAGCAAGTGCAATGCAAAAAGCAGCAGCATTTAAATACATGAAATTCTTGGTATCTAAGTCAAGTCAATTAACGTGGGCAAATGCAACAGGTTATGTACCAGTTAATACTGCTGCAGTAAACTCAAGTGAATACAAAGATAATAAGTCAATGAAGACGCCAGCAATTATTGCTAAGTCAATGAAGAACTTGTACTCAGTTCCAGTAGAAAAGAATTCAAATGCTGCATACAGCCAATTAAATTCAATAATGCAAAACATTCTTTCTGCAGCAGCTAAGAAGCAAAGTGTAAATTCACAAATAACAGCTGGTAAAGCAAAATTTGATGCTGCATGGAAGCAATAAACTAAATTTACATAAGAAAGAAGTAGGGTTTCCTACTTCTTTTTCTTTAACATACTATATATTGAAATTCAAGGTTGAATATATCAATATATAGAGTAAGATGATATATGGACTTTTCGAAAAAATTCAAAATCAATTTTGGAGGATTAGATATGAATATTTGGAAAAAAGCATTTTTATCATCATTAGTTGGAGTATCTTTATTAACTACAGCATGTTCTACACAGAAAAAGACCTCAGCAAAACAAGAGAGTAATATTCCTAAAGTAACTAAAAAGACAACTGTAGTTTTTTGGCATGGAATGAGTGGAGTACAAGGTGCGACATTAAAGAAATTAACAGATGAATTTGAAAAAAAGAATCCTAATATTAAGATTAAGCTTGAATATCAAGGAACATATATTAATTTACAAGCTAAGTTAAATTCTACAATGCAATCACCCAATAACTTACCAACTATTACACAAAGTTATCCAGGTTGGCTTTATAATGCTGCCAAAAATAAAATGTTGGTTGATTTAAAGCCATATATTGCTTCTAAAAATGTTGGTTGGAATGGAAAAGACAGTGATATCAATACCAGTTTATTAAATGGGGCTAAGATTAATGGTGTGCAATATGGAATTCCGTTCAATAAATCTGTTGAAGCATTAACTTATAATGAAGATATGTTGAAAAAATATAATGTAAAAGTTCCTAAGACAATGGCTGAGCTTAAATCAGTCGCCAAAAAAATATACGAAAAGAGTCACCATAAAGTTGTGGGTGCTGGTTTCGATGTTATGAGCAACTATTACCTTTTGGGTTTAAAAGATCAAGGAATCAATTTTAGTAATAAAGTTAAATTCGATAGTAAGGCATCTAAGAATGTAATTAATTACTACGCTGAAGGAGTTAAAGAAGGCTACTTTAGAACAGCAGGAAGTGAACACTACTTATCGGGACCATTTGCAAATGAAAAAGTTGCTATGTATATCGGAACTAGTGCAGGAGAAGGTTTTGTAAAAAAGGCAATCAACGGGAAATTTAAATACGGCGTAGCTGCACGTCCATCTAAGTACAACATGCAACAAGGTACAGATATTTATATGTTTAGTAAAGCAAGTGCAATGCAAAAAGCAGCAGCATTTAAATACATGAAATTCTTGGTATCTAAGTCAAGTCAATTAACGTGGGCAAATGCAACAGGTTATGTACCAGTTAATAAGCAAGTTTTAATGGATAAGAAATATATTAATAATCCTAATATGAAAACTCCAGCAATTCTTAAAGCTGCTATGCAACACTTATATTCAGTTCCAGTAGAAAAGAATTCAAATGCTGCATATATCCAAGCTGGTAGCAACTTAGAGAATATATTAATTGCAGCGGGTAAAAAACAAAATTATAGTGGCTTAATTAAGCAAGGTCAAACCAAACTAGAAAATGCATGGAAGCAATAAACTAAAAAAAGAAGTAGGAAATCCCACTTCTTTTTTTATGGATTAAAAACATTAGTTTTTCATCTAAGAAGAAACATGTTAACATAATAAGGTACTTCTAGTGAGGTGATGGCATGATAAAAGAACAAACTTTCCCAGTTAAAACAATTTATAACTGGTATGATATTAGTAATCTTAGTGAAGAGGACAGTCGGATTTTACAGAAAGATTTTAATTTTACTTCTGACATAATTTCATATATATCTGACCGGCATGAACGTCCTCACTATGACTATGATCAGTATACTCAAAGTCACTTATTGGTTTATGACGTGCCTATATGGCCAACACCTAGCATCAAACACTTTACAGCTAATCCGGTTACCTTCTTAGTTCAGGGAAATAATATTTTTACTTTTCATACCGAACTAACTAATTATGTATTTGAAGAATTTGATGATGAAAGAATGCGTGAGCGTTTATCTGAGGCAGAAGATGTAACAGAACTCTTGATGATTTTTTTATTATACTCATCTCAATACTTTCAAAGAGCTGTAACTCAATTGAATATTGAACGTAATGGTCTTGATAGTAAATTGTCAGATAATATTAATAATAAGGATTTAGTTGAGCTTTCTAACATCGAAAAGGGTTTAGTGTATCTTTCAAGTAGTATTCAAACTGACTTGCTTATGTTGCATAGTTTAAATAAATCACATTTAAATAGTAAATTTACTAAGCGATCACTTGAACGATTAGATGATGTTTTAATTGAATCAAATCAATCTGCGCAAATGGTTCGAATTTCTAGCCAAGTTACGAAAACTTTATCAACTACTAGTAATAATATGATGAATAATAATTTGAACGATACTATGAAGTTTTTGACTGTTTGGTCAATTCTTTTAACTATTCCAACCATAATGACAGGTTTTTATGGCATGAACGTTAGCTTACCTGTTTTTGGACATAGCTTAGACTGGATTATGATTTCTATAATTACAGTAGGTATTATGGCATGGTTAGCTTATTACATGAAGCGACATCATTTCTTTTAAAATAAAAAGTCTAGCATATATTGAAGTGCTAGACTTTTTATTTTTATATTTTACTTTGCAGTATAGTAATCATCGTTTTTATCAAATAAGATACCACTTGCATTGCTACCTGAAGAAACAACAAATTTGGCATTAGGATATTTGACATGAACTTTATCTTCTACACGTGTGCGAAGCATCTTATTATTAGTTAATACTGATCCGGTTAGTGCAATTGCCATTGGTTTAGGATCTGTGAAGCGGTCAAGTCCCATAATAATATCCTGTGCCAATAGATCAGCTTGGCTAAAAATCACATCTTGTGCGTCTTTAGATCCTTTATCAGCTAATTCAGCAATAAGTCTTGCTAGACTGGCAATTTCAGGTCTTTCGAGTCGGTAAACTTTTTGATTACAGTCATTCATTTCAGAAACACCAAAATGTTTAGTGAACAAGTCAATTAAATCATTCTTTTCACGCTTGTCCCAAGAATGAAGGGCTGATTTTAAGCCAGCAATGCTGATGGCATATCCACTACCTTCGTCACCTAGCAAGTGTCCATATCCGCCAACAGTTAATATTTTTCCATTTTGCAAGCCGTTAACGACAGAACCGGTTCCGGCAATGACTATAATACCATCTTCACCTTTAAGACCTTTGTATAAAGCTAGAAGCGAGTCAGTTACAGCTTTAGCTTTGGTATTAAAAGCAGAAGCTAAAGCTTCAGAGACTTCTTTATATTGGCCAGTTACTGAAATTCCAGCGATTCCAGCGAGTATTCTTTCGCAATCTGAACCTAGTTTTGCTTGGATTTGGCGAATAGCTTCTTTGATATTTGCCATACCACCATCAAAGTCTGCGTTAATATTTCCTTGTCCGGTTTCTACTGTTAATAATTCTTGACCTGTTAAGTCATATGCAATAGCAGTTGTATGAGTACCACCTGCGTCAATTCCAATTTGATAATGCACTGTTTAAATATCCTTCCTGTTTTTGTATCAGAATAATTATATAATTAAATCGCTTTCTTTGCTTATGAAAATAATAACTTTCTAAAAAATTTTAATGCATATTGATAAGTTGAATGTATTTTGGCTAAAATTATCCTAGGTAGAGGGAGAAATTATGAAAAATAGGATTATTTTAGGGGCAATTGTAGCATCTGTATGTTCATTTGCATTATATTTAAACAATATGAAAAGGTATGAATCTGCTACTTTAACTATTTCTAGAAATCAAAACAATACTCAAACTGTTACAGAAAAAAATAAACAAGGCAAAAAGCAAGAAACAAGTCCTGTTCTTGAAAAAATAACTAAGAAAGGGAATTCTAAATTAGCATCGCAAATTCAGAAAGCTATGAAGAATTCTAATAGTTATGATGTAAAAGTACTTGATTTAAAAAATTCTAATAATTCAGCAGAAGTTTATAATAAGAAAGACAAAGTAAATGTTAGTGATAGTTTGAAGGCTTTTTTATTAGTTGGACTATATAAAGAAATAGAGCAACAAAAAATTAAGGCGGCAGCTACGCTTACTCCAACTGCAAGTGAAATTGTTAAGGGAGATAGTACTTTTGCAGCTAATACCGTCTACAGCTTAACGTATGTGCGACAAAATTTAATGAGTAAAAATAGTAATACAGCTGCTAATTTATTGCTTAATAAATTAGGAAAAGAACAAGTTAATAACATCATTAAAGAAATGGGAACCCGTGAAACTGTAATTTCCAATAAATTTGGTGAAAGTGTTGTAGGTACTACGAGTGCTGAAGATTTGGCGATATTAATGAAATCTCTGTATAATGGAAAATTTTTAGGAAATTATAGCAATACAGTATTAACCGGTCTTTCAACTTATTCTGTAAAAAGTCCATTGGTAAATAAAATAAGTAATGCCAATATAATCCAAATAGGAGATAATACTTCAGCAGTTGCTTTAGTAACTACTGATAAGCACAGTTATGTTATTGCTGTTACTTCACAAAATAATAATTCATTTGCAGAATTAGGCTTAAAAATTAGTACTTGGTTTAATCAAAATTAAGATTTGGCTGATGCCAAATCTTTTTTTGTAACATTAATCTACAAAGTGTAGAAAGAAATCTACAATGTATCGTGGTATATTATTTTTTGTCGATAATTGGAGGTGAAAATATTGGTTAAAAAAAGAACGTTAGATTTATCTAAGGTTATAGCTGCCACTAGTGAGTTGATAGATGAACAAGGCTTAGCAGCTGTAACATTTCCTAATCTTGCTAAAAGGTTAGGGATTCGTTCACAGTCTTTATATCACTATATTGATAATCGTACACAATTGTTATCACTTGTCGGTGCTAATCGAATTAAGGCTTTGAATGAAAATTTAAAAGAAAACTTAGTCGGAATGGCAGGGCAAGAAGCAATTCTAAAATTTTGTGATTTGATTCGTGACTATTTACTAAAAGATAATGCGTTAGCTGCAATTTTATATCATTTAAATGAATATGAACGAGATGCAGAAATCAATATTGAGCTTTTAAAAGTTATTGAACTGGGAACAAAACTAAAATCTGATAAAGATGAACCGATATCAGTTCATGCTTTAGTTGGTGCTGTTTTAGGATATGTCTTTTTTGACAGATCAGCCATCTTCAGTGGAGAAAGTTCGAATGAAAGAAATTCTAATTATCATCAAATGATTTTACGTTTAATAAAGCCAGTTTAGAAGGGGGAAAATAATGCAAAAGTTTATAAAAAATCATGTATTTTCATTGATTGCCTGGTTGCTGATTTTGGTTATATCTATTGTTGCATTACCCAATGTTAATCAGCTAACACGTGATCATGCAGAGATAAAATTGCCTGCAGATACACAAACTACTATTGCTCAAACATTTAATAATGAATGGAGCAATAAAACTAAGAATACATATGAGATTGCTTTGGTTTTCAATAAAAAAGATGGAAAGCTAACTAAAAGTAATCAAGCAGCAATTGATCAGACAATTTCTGATTTGAAAGAAAATAAAGAAAAGTATGGAATAAAAAATATCTTATCGCCCAATGATAATACTGCCACTAAAAAGCGTTTGAAATCTAAGGATAAAACTACTTGGCTTGTGCAGTTAAATGTTTCCAAATCACATGGAACTATTTCAGATATAAATAAAGAGTTGCAAAAAGCTGTTAAGACTAAAGGCGTTACAACATATGTAACTGGTGCGGATATTTTAAATGATGACTTTTCAGCATCAATTCAAGAGGGAATTAAGAAAACAGAATTAATATCAATAATTTTCATTTTTATTGTTTTAGTTTTAGTTTTCAGATCTCCAATTGTCCCATTGATTTCTTTATTTACAGTGGGGGTATCTTTCTTAACAGCCTTTTCAATTGTAACGAATCTTGTAAAAAGTGCTAACTTCCCATTCTCTAACTTTACACAAGTTTTCATGGTAATTGTGTTGTTTGGAATAGGAACTGATTACAATATTCTTTTATATGATAAGTTTAAAGAAAATCTTGGTAATGGCTTAACAGTTGGAGAAGCCACTAAAGATGCATTGCATAAAGCAGGAAGAACTATCTTATTTTCAGGCTCTTCTATATTAATCGGTTTTTCAGCATTAGCTTTAGCTAAGTTCTCTATTTACCAATCAGCAACTGGCGTTGCAGTGGGCGTTGCAGTGCTATTACTTGTCTTGTTGACCTTAAATCCATTCTTTATGATGAGTTTAGGTGCTAAGATGTTTTGGCCTGTTAAAAAATTCGAAGGGGAAAGTGAAAGCAAAGTTTGGACTTTCCTTGCTTCTAATTCAGTAAAAAGACCAATTTTGCATATCATTGTAACTTTTTTAATTGTTACGCCATTTATGGCATTATATAGTGGTCACCTTAATTATGATGATACAGATGAAATTAGTAATGATACACCTTCAAAAGCTGGTTTGCTAGTAGTTCAAAAGCACTTTTCTAAAGGGATGGCAATGCCATCATACTTATATATAAAGTCTAATCACACTTTAGATAATGAAGCAGATTTGAAATTAATTGATGAAGCTACCCGACAACTTCAGGCAAGCAAAGGGGTAAGCTTAGTTACTTCTGTAACGCAACCTTATGGTGAAAAAGTTAGTCAACTTTATGTAAATAAGCAACTTAATACTGTTACTCAAGGTGTAGGAACAGCGCAAAGTGGCTTAACTAAATTAAGTAATGGTTCAAGTCAAATGACTAATGGTTTGGGGCAATTAGTATCTGGTTCACAAACTTTAACCAATGGTTTGAATACAATGACTAGCCAACTTAATAGCCAAATGTCTACAGCTAACCAGAGTCAATTGGCTCAATTACAAACTGCTTTACCTCAAATTAATCAAGGGATTCAAGAACTAAATTCAGCCTTACGTAATTCGGGGGCTTCAATTGATACAACTAGTTTAACTAACAATTTAACGGATGCAGGCAATAATGCTAAGTTAATTGGAAATAATCTAACTGCTGCAGGTGAAATTCTTAAACAACTTCAAGCGTCAACGAGCACTTCTTCTGCTGATACTAGTCAAATTTTGGCTCAATATCGTGCTGTAGAAGATAAAGCAGGCTTGAATGATCAACAAAAGCAGGCTATGGAACAAGCTTTGATGACTATTTTGTCAGGAGTTAATAATAAAGTTCAAGCTCAAACTAGTGCAGCAACTACATCAATAGAAAAAGTAGCTGCTAACTTGCAAGCAGCAGGCTTAGCTGATCAAAGTTTAGGAAATAATTTATCCAATGTTGCCGCAACTCTTCAAGGATTATCAGGTTTGAGTAGCCAAATTAGCACGCTTCAAACAGAAGTTAATAAATTAGCAACAGCATCTAATCTTGCTTTACCAGGTGCTAACCAAGCTATTACTAAGTTATCGTCTGGGTTGAATCAAGTTCAAAGTGCTGTATCAACAGCATCTAATGGTAGTTCACAAATTACTAGTGGGGCGCAACAACTTTATAACAATTCACCAGCTCTTACTGACGGAATTAATAAGGTAAATTCTGGTTTGGGTGAAGGAGCTACATACTTATCTGGTCTTGCAGATTCTGCAGCTAGTGATGAATTTTATATTCCAAAGAAGTATTTAAAGAGTTCATTATTCCAAAAATCAATTAATAACTACATGAGTAATGATAAGAAAATGACTAAAATTATTGTAGTTCTTGATTCAAATCCAAGTTCTGACAAGGCTGCGGTTAAGTCACATAAACTTAGTGCGATGGTTAAGAAATCACTTGCTGGAACTGATTTAAAGGATGCGGAAGTAGTAATGGGAGGACAAAGTTCAAGAATCCAAGATACTCGCCAAACAGCTTCTAAAGACTTTACTCGGACAGCAATAATAATGTTAGTTGGAATTGGTTTAGCTTTAATTGTAGTAACCAGATCTGTACTTCAACCATTATTCATTTTAGGAACTTTATTGATGGCTTACTTCAGTTCATTAACTATTAATGAATGGTTTATCAAGGCGGTTATGGGTAAGGATATGCTTACTTGGAATACCCCATTCTTTAGTTTTATTATGATTATTGCTTTAGGTGTTGATTATTCTATTTTCTTAATGATGAGATATCGTGAATTAGATGAAGCAACTGCAAGTGAAAGAATGGTTCATGCTAGTGCAATTATCGGTACTGTCGTAATTAGTGCAGCTATAATTTTAGGTGGTACCTTTGCAGCGCTTATTCCATCAGGTATTCCAACTTTAATTGAAGTTGCGATAACTGTAATTGTTGGTTTAGCAATTTTAGTAATCTTAATGCCGATTTTATTATCTGCAGCTGTAAAGTTAACTTATGAAGGTTTTAAGAAATCCAAGCATTAAGTTTAAAAAGTAGTAAAAGACTGTATAAATGCAGTCTTTTTTTCTATGCAAAATAAGTTTTAAATTTATAATGGATGTTATAGTAAATAAAAATTTTAGAGGTTTTGATTAATGAAAAGATGTCCAAGTTGCGGCCACTTATTAAAAATTGATGAAGCAAAATGTACATATTGTGGCCACATATTTTCAAAAGAAACTGAACAAAATAAGTCAGAGTATACAGAAAATACGCAGGGGATGAGTAGGAGTCAACTTCAAAAAGAAAACTCGTCAAGTTTAATACAGCCAGTAAGTAAGTTGCCATTAAAAGAAATTTTTCAAAAAATGCTTTTGTGGATTCATAAAAATTCAACTATTGTTTTCATTACTGGACTAATTTTAATGGTGTTTACAAGTATTGTACCCGAATTAGGGTGGACATGCTTGTTGTTACTTTTAGGGTGGTTATTTTGGGTATGTAAGAAAGATATTCCTGTCAAACAATATACTGTTGATAAAAAGCTAACCGCTGATCTTAATAAAACTGGAGAACGGGTCGGTGAAAGAGCTGATCGACAAAAAGAGCGAATAATTAGCGAACACCCTGAAGTAAGAGAAAAAATAAAAAAAGTACAACAAATCAAGTTGCCAAAAAATGCCAGTGTATATCGCTGGGGAGCAATCTTTACTTCCTTACTTAGTTTATTTATTTTCTTTTCAAAATCTGAGAATACTAACTCATTATCCAGGGTGGTTCTTGATTTTGCTAATAATCAATTCTCATCATCACAAACAATTTTTGCTATGCTAGTTTATATTGGATGGGCTTACATAGTTATTAATCCTTTCCTTATTGTCTATCGGTTATTGAAAAAAGAAACTAGTTATAGAATCAAAGCTTTTGTTTGGGCACTAATTGAAACTATTTTGTTATTTGGTTTAGTAAATTATTCTTCTAGAACCACAGCTGTTTCAACTTTTGGTAGTTTAACAAAACAATTAATTTCTTCATTAACAGCTATTGCAGTTAATTATTATATGTTGATTTTTACTAGTGTTTTGACTACAGCGTTAACGTTAATGAATATAATAAAAGATAAAAAGAATATTTAAAAAATGCCTTCCTAACTTAGGAGGGCATTTTTGGATAAATTTTATTTATTACTCTTAGTACAATCAATTATCAAATGTTCATTAATGAAAGCATTAAGTCCAAGTTCACTCAATTCTCGACCGTAACCAGAATTCTTAATACCACCAAATGGGAGTTCTGGAGCAGTAATCCAGCGACCATTGATAACTGTCATCCCAGTTTCAATTTGACTAGCAATTTCTTGCGCTTTAGCGACATTAGAACTGATAATAGATGAACCAAGACCAAAGCTAGAATCGTTAGCTAATTCAATAGCTTCGCTTATGTCTTTTACTTTGTATATGCAAGCGACTGGTCCAAATAATTCTTGATTAAAAATTGGATTTTCTTTGTTAATATTGGTTAGAATTATTGGTCTAAAGAAGGCCCCTTTTTCATTGATATTTGGATATTGATAAGAAATATTAGCACCTGCTTCACAAGCCTGCTTGACTTGCTGAGTCAACTTCTTTTTTGCACTTTCTGAATTTAGAGGTGCTAATGTGGTGGATTTATTCATTGGATCACCAGGCTTTAAATTGGCAAAAATATTTTTTAACTCATTAAGAACTTGGTCATACTTATCTTCTAAAACAATAATTCTTTTAGAAGAGGTGCAAACTTGACCACAGTTATAAGTTCTTGCATCCTGTAAAACATTTTTGAGTATTGTATCATCAGCGTCATTTAAAACAATGAAAGGGTCATTCCCTCCTAATTCCATAGTTGATTTTTTAAGACTCTTACCGGCTTGCATAGCAACACTAGCGCCACCTCGTTCAGAACCAGTTAAGGCAACACCTTTAATCCGATTATCACTGATTACATCTGCTAATTGTTGATATGATAAGTATAAATTTATCATGCTTCCTTCAGGAGCTCCTGCGCGTTTAATAATTTTTTCTGCCAAAGCTGCACATCCTGGAACATTGTGAGCATGCTTTAAAAGCATGGGATTACCAACAATAAAGTTAGGAGCAAATACGCGGATGATTTGGTAAAGAGGAAAATTCCATGGCTCGCAAGCCATAATAACGCCCGTAGCTTGTTTAAGGTAATATGCATTACCTAAAGAGGTGTTTAGAGGAACTTTATTTAACATATCAACCCCATGTTGAGCAAAGTAGTGACATATATTGATACATAAATCAACTTCTTCTAGTGATTCGACATAAAGTTTCCCCATCTCTTTTGTTATAATTGTCGCCATTTGAACTCGATTATCTTTAAAATTGTCGGCAATTTTATCTAAGATTTGACTTCTTTTTTGTGGACTTTCATGTCGCCATTTTTTGTATAAGCAATTGGCTAAATTTATGCTTTCTTCGATATGTTGAGCGGTTGGATTGGAATATTCTGCGAAATTTTCATTTGTATATGGATTAATGGATTGATAATTTGACATGTAAATACCTCTTTTTAACAGACTATAGTCCTCATTATAAAACGTTTTCAAGAGAGAGTTAATTTTTTTACTTAAAAAATTTTTTTGCTAGAATATTGATAAGAAAAAAATAAAAAGGGAGAAAAATATGACTGAAGTTTCAACTGGTAATGTGTACTTAGGGACACCATTTTATAATGATGCACAAAAAAATAGAGTGAAATTAGCGCAAGAATACTTAGCAGAAAATCCAACTGTTGTTAGAGTTCATTTCCCATTTGATTATGAATTTGTTGATCCAGAAGAACCAAATCCTAAGGCGGGTATTCCGAGCTTAAAATGGCAATTAGCAACTTATCAAAACGATATTACTGGATTAGTAAATGCTAATGTAGGTGTCTTTTTATATGATATGGATAATATTGATGATGGAAGTGCTTTTGAAATTGGATATATGCGAGCAATGCATAAACCAGTTATTTTAGTACCATTTACTGAAAAAAATAATGAAGTAAAAAAAATGAACCTGATGCTTGCTCAGGGTGTAACAACTTTAATTGATGGAAACACAGAATTTGAAAAGTTAAAAACATATGATTTTAACTCCTGTATGAGTAATCCAGTTACGGGTTATCGCATTTTTTAAAGAAAAAAATAGTCTGGCAAAACCAGACTATTTTTCTTTTTTATAAACTTTCTAATGCACTTTGGGCACGCTCAATTACTTGTTGATTGTCGTTAAGGCGTCCAAAGGCAATTGCATCATAAAAATTATCTTTTGCCTTTTGAATATCACCGTTTTGGGCAACAATGTTTTCTCCTAAGCGGAGACAAGTTCTAGCTAAGAAAAATACGAGGTGGCGAGTTGCACATAAATTATATGCAGCATTCAATAATTTATTAGAGTGCTTATAATCGCCTTGCTCACCATAAAATTCCCCAGCAGTACACAAGATAGAAAGTACTTGAATTGCTTCTTCATTACTATTAACTTTAAATTTTAAAATTTCATTTTTAATTTGGTCATAGTAATGTTTAGCCTTATCGAATTCTTTTTGACTAAAGTATACTTCACTGCAACCATTTAAAGCTAATAAGCGATAGATACTATTAGCTTTTAAATCAGCTGCAGTTAAAATACCATTGAAATAATAAAGAGCGCTCATAGGCTCATTTTTATCATAAAGAGCAACTTGGCCTTTTAAGTATTGATAATGAAACTTATCATCACTCTTTTTTAGAGAGCTTTGCTTAACTTTAGCCATGAGTCTAGCTAATTTTTCATAATCATATGAAACTAATGAAAAATCCGCTTCTATTAATTGCTCCGTAACTCCCGCTTCTTCAGAAGGTCCCATTAAATCTGAAAGAGAAATATTCATTCTTTCACACAATTGATTCAAAATCTTAAATGATGGAACCAAACCATTATTTTCAAACTTACTTAAAGTGGACTGAGTACAAATACCTGAACATAACTCTGTTTGAGATAATTTCAGAGATTTTCTAATTTGTACAAACTTATCTATATTCAACATTCTACTTATTCCTTTTTATGGCTTGATAGAGAAAATCTAATGATTCATCTACGTAGTCATTGGCATAGGCCATAGCATGACCTGAACCAGGTAAAGTAAGAAGCTGTACTTCATGTCCTGAATCGGCTAAAAAGTGGATAAATCTAAAAACACCACTGAGCTCAACTAATTCATGGCTAGAATTGATTAACATTAACTGATTAAGGTTATCATAATCATATGAATCAGCATCTAACTTTTGCAAAACTTCATGATTATTACTTCCAATGTAAGTTACAGTGAAGTATTTATAAAATGAAGCAGCTATTTCATCAGGAGCACTTGTTCCTAATTCTGATCTAGCATCTGGGGATGGTGAAACTGTTTCATGCTCTTTCATCCAATTAGAAAAATCAACAGGTGCAGACCAAGTCACTGTTGGGAAAACGTAAAAACCAGCAAGTTGTAAAGCTAAAGTACCACCGGCACTTGCTCCAATTTGCACTATATTTTTCTGATCATCTGAATCAGTATAACTTGAGTTTAGCAACCAATCGATAAAATTTCTTGCATCTTGGTGAGCGGCAGGGAATATATATCGAGGAGCAAGACGATAATCAGGAATAAAGGTCATAAATCCTGCATTGGCAAATTTAATACCAAAGTTTTTGCATTCATCTTTAGATCCTCGAATAAATCCACCACCGTGCCAAAAAATTAATATTTTTGTTTTTGAGCTAGTATCATTAGGAAAATAGATATCAGTTCTTAAATCATGCTCAGAGTCATAAATGACATTTTGCTTAATGACTACCATCAATCCATTCCTTTCTTTTGCGGTTTCGAGGCATATTATAGTAAAAAATGCATGAAAAAAGCCAATAAAAACAACTATTATCTTAAAAAAATAACAAATACTTTAATTTTGATAAAAAATTAATGCATTTTTCGATTATTCAAGTTTATTGAGTTACATTTGATAAAATATTTTATGTGGGATAGAAAGGCGGAAAGAAATGCGATTATCTGCTGAAAAAAGTCGAAAATTAATCAACATTTTAACATTAGTATCTTTTATCCTAATTATTGCGTTAGTCATTTATTGGTGGAAACTTGGTATTTTTACGGATACCGAAAAAATGAAAGCATATTTAGCTGATAAAAAAATTATTGGACCGTTGATATTTGTGTTGATTCAAATTGTCCAAGTAGTAATCCCGATAATTCCAGGAGGTGTTTCACTTTTAGCTGGTGTTATATTTTTTGGCCCTGTTTGGGGATTCATATATAATTATGTAGGAATATGTATTGGTTCATTTGTTATTTTTTATTTATCAAGAAGGTACGGAAAACCATTTATTTTACATTTAGTATCTGAAGAAACTTTGGATAAATATATTAAATGGACAAAAAATCAGAAAAAATTCAATTGGTTTTTCGCTTTATGTATTGTAGCACCAGCTGCTCCTGATGATGTTTTATGTATGTTAGCAGGATTGACTCAAATGAAGTTTTGGACATATTTTTGGATTATTGTTTTAGGAAAGCCATGGACAATTGCAGCATATAGTTTTGGATTATTATATGGCGCTAAATGGTTATTTGGTATTTTTAAAAAGTGATTGGTAAGAAAATTTATTTAAGACATTTTGTAAAAGAAGATGGAGAACAACTTTTTTTGTGGAGTAAAAAAACTGTTTATTTTGAAAAAGCACGTTTTACACAATATAAAGATTTATCCGCTGCTAAGCATGGAGCTACTTTATTGGCCCAAAGAAAAAATAGCTTTGCAATATGTAGTCATGATAATGATAAAGTCATAGGAATGATTGAATTATATGAACGAGGAGCAAGTGAAAATTTGCTAAATACTTGTGAAGTAGGTTTTTTATTAGATGAAAAGTATTGGCATCAAGGGTTAATGAAAGAAGCTTTGCAGTTGGTTTGCCAATATGCATTTAATGATTTGGGGATGAAAGAAATATGGGCTGGAGTTTTTCAAGATAATGATGCGTCTATTCATTTATTAGGCAAAATGGGTTTTGAATATATCTATCAAGTAAAGTATCCTGACATATTTTCGCCTGAAAATAAAAATGAAAATTATTATCTTTTACGTCCAGGTAATTGCAAATTTGTGCGTTCATGATAAAATTTAAGTAAACGCGAAATCCTAAGACAGCTTCAGAGAGTCCGCGGTTGGTGTGAGCGGATGGACGTCGTTTCCAGATTTCTTAAAGTGGGCAATTAATAGTTGCACGGTTTGCACCGTTATCGCAAAGTAATGAGTGTGGTCTTAATTAGACTGAACTTGGGTGGTACCGCGAACCGTGATCCGATTCGTCCCAGTAATGGGACGGGTCGGCTTTTTTATTTTTCGGAGGTTTTTATGTTAGATATTAAGGTTATTCGTGAACGCCTTGATTGGGCAAAGGAAAAATTAGCTACTAGGGGTATTAAGCCTGAAGAATTAGATGAAGTAGTAGCTATTGATGAAAAGCGTCGTGCAAAGCTAAGTGAGACGGAAGCTTTAAAAGCTAAGCGTAATGAAGTTTCTAAAGAAATTGCTAACAAAAAGCGCAATAAAGAAAATGCTGATGATGCAATTAAGGCTATGCGTGAAGTTGGTGAACAAATTAAGAAGCTCGATGAAGAAGTGGCTGAACTTTCTGAAAAGCAAAACTATATCTTACTTCGATTGCCAAACTTCCCAGATGATTCTGATCCAATTGGCCCAGATGAAAGTTATAATCAAGAAGTTAGAAAATGGAATGAACCAACTAAGTTTAACTTTGATCCCAAAGCTCACTGGGATTTGGGCGATGATTTACATATTTTAGACTTTGATACTGCTGCTAAGGTATCAGGTGCCCGTTTTGTGTACTACAAAGGCGCAGGTGCTTTGCTTGAAAGAGCAGTTTATAATTTCTTCTTAGATGAAAATACTAAAGAAGGTTATACAGAAGTTATTCCACCTTACCTTGTAAATGATGATTCAATGCAAGGAACTGGACAATTCCCTAAATTTACTGAAGATGTATATACAATTGTAGACAACGATGATCCAGATAAACCACTTAACTTAACTTTAATTCCAACAGCAGAAGTTCCATTAGTTAACTACTTTAGAGGCGAAATTGTAGATGGCAAAAAGCTTCCTATTAATGTCACTGCATTAACCCCAGCTTTCAGAAGCGAAGCTGGTAGCGCTGGTAGAGATACACGTGGCTTAATTAGAATGCACCAATTTAATAAAGTAGAAATGGTTAAAGTATGTAAGCCAGAAGAGTCATGGAATGAACTTGATAAGTTGACCCACAATGCTGAGCATTTGCTTCAAAAGTTAGGTTTACCATATCATGTTGTTGCTTTATCAACTGGGGATGCAAGCTTTACTAGTGCAAAGACTTACGATCTTGAAGTTTGGATGCCAGCACAAAACAAGTATCGTGAAATTTCAAGTTGTTCAAATTGTACCGATTTCCAAGCTCGACGTGCTCAAATTAGATACCGTGATGAAGATGGTAAAGTTAAACTTGTGCACACTTTGAATGGTTCAGGATTGGCTGTTGGTAGAACTGTTGCAGCAATTCTTGAAAATTATCAAAATGAAGATGGCAGTGTTACCGTGCCAGAAGCATTGGTTCCATATATGCATGGCATGACAAAGATTACTAGAGAAGATACATTAGGTTAAATGTTCTAAAGAGAGGCAGAAATGCCTCTTTTTTTTTTGAAAAAATTTTTTCAAAAAAAAACGACTAAAATTGTTAAAATAGGAACATTAATCAATGAAAAAGCGTAAAAGTTTACAAACTTGAAGAAAATCAAAAAAAAAAAGTAACAACGTTTCCTGGTGTTCAGAAAATTTAGGTATTAAATCGAACAAAAAAGAAAGTTTG
>NZ_JBLTIM010000014.1:0-15473 GCF_055362665.1 Lactobacillus fornicalis | reverse complement strand
AGACAGAAGTAGGAGATAAAGAAAATATAACTGAATCTGAAAAGTCTGAAATTACTAAGAATGTGACAGATGCAGTACAAGCAAAGAATCCAAATGATAAGTTTGAGGTGAGCGTTGATAACCAAGGTAACGCAACAGTAACATTTGAGGATGGTTCAGTTGGTCAAATTACTAATGATAAGACTACTAAGGCAGTAGATAAAACAGGACTACAATCAGATGTAAATAAGCAAGCAGCTGTTCATAAAACTTCTAAATACTATAATGCAAGTGAAGAAACCAAGCAGGCTTATGATGAAGCAATTCAAGCAGGTCAAGTTGTACTTGACAATGAGAAAGCAACTAAGCAAGCAGTAACAGATGCAAGAAGTGAAATTCAGAAAGCGTTAGATGCATTAGATGGCGAAGAAACTAATTTTGATAAGTTGATAGCAGCTATTGCGAAGGCTGAAGAAGCAAAAACTAGTGAAAAATATGTTTACGAAAGTGATGCTAATAAAGAAGCCTTTGATGAAATGCTTGATAAAGCTAAGGCTGAAATGGGGCAAACTAATGTTAGTCAAAAGACAGTTGATCAAATTACTGATGAACTGATTAAAGCAATTAATTCGTTGACTGGTGTTAAACCTGCCCCAGTAGAGCCAGAAGTTGTTCCAACAAAATCTGAAGTTAATAAATCAGAACTACAGAGCCAACTTGATAAGGGTAAAGAAGTTCAAAATAGCCCTCAATATCAATCTGCTACATCGGAATCAAAGGCCAAATTAGAAACAGCTCTTGATAATGGTCAAAAGATTTATGATGATAAGGCAAGCACTCAAGAACAAGTGAACGAAGCTAGTCAATCAATAGAGACGGCATTAGCTAACTTAACATCAACTGTAGAAAAGCCTGTTTCAACTCCTCAAACTCCAACTAAGTCAGTAGTTATAACTAAAGCTGATTCAAGGCTTAATAAAGCTAAGAGCAACACTTTGCCAAAACAAGCTAAATTGCCACAAACTGGTGAAACAACTAAGGCAAATACTTGGTTAGGATTTGGAGTTATTGGTCTGTTATTAGCAGTATTGGGAATTAAAAAGAAAAAGGAGGATGAATAAAAATAAATAGATAAAAGTGTCTGAAGGGAAAAATTTATAAAGCAAAAAAGTGTTGATAATCTTGGTTACATAAAACCTTGATATATCAACACTTTTTTATATAAAGTTATTTTTTAGTAATATCACCATCAAAGTATTTCTTAGAAAGTTGTGATAAAGTACCATCTTCTCTTAAATCATTAAGAGCTTTGTTGATTTTTTTTTGTAAAGAACTATTTCCTTTAGACATCATGATTCCGATTTCTTGAGCTGGAATTTGATTAGTTGGGATTTCAACATATTTTAAATCAGTTACGTGTTGACTCTTTTGATAGTACAGGAATGCTTCTTTAGAATTCATCGCTGCAACAACACGATTTTGGCGAATTAACTCCATAGCTGTTGAGAAATCAGTAGAAGATACATTTTGTCCTCCAAATTTCTTTACATTATCAGCATTGGCTGTACCAGTAGCCGCAGCAATTTTTAAACCTTTAATATCTTTAGCACTCTTAATAGTGTTATTCGTTTTCTTCATGATTAAAGCTGATTTTGAATAAATGTATGGAGTCGAAAAAGTATATGCTTTTTTACGTTCAGGTGTCATTGCAATATCGTTGATAACAATATCAAACTTTTTAGCACCTAAACCTGCAATAAGTGAGTCCCATTTAGTAGGAACGAATTTAATTTTATAACCAGCTTTCTTTGCTACTGCTTTTGCTAAATCAACTTCAAAACCTTTTAACTTTCCATTTTCACGGTAGGAATATGGTGCATATGTTCCTTCAAGTCCAACAGTTAAAGTGCCTTTATTTAAAACTTCACTATTTGTTGATTTTTGGTTGCTGCATGCTACAAGCCCCAAACTAATAGCAATTAATCCAGCAAATAAACTTATTTTTTTAAACCAACGCATGGCAAATCCTCCTCATAAAATTACTAACTTTTTGTTAGTGCTCATTGATTAATAATTTAACATCTTACAAAAAGTAAGTCAATAATTTTACTTATTTTTGATGTGTCCTTCTTTGCCAGCTAATCCATACCAAAATAATTCCCAATATGCGTCAATGTTTTCTTTAAATTCTTTATGATCTAATTTCAAAACAAGTGATAAGAAATTACAAATTTGTTCATCTGAAGCAGAAGCTTGAATAAATTTGTCTTTACGGCCAACTCTGATAATCATTAGCCAACTATCGTTTACTTTCTTTTCTATATAAGATGTGAGCTCAGGATTATTGTTTGTATATGAGCAAAAATCGACCCAAACTTTTGGACCGTATTTTTGTTTAAATTCGGCTTCAAAATTTATTTGCTGTAATTTTTCAAAAAAAGTTAAAGTGTCATTATTTAGTTTAGAATATGCATTTGCCATCGCTTCATCAATAAGTTCTTGGCAAACTAGATTAACTAATTCATTTTTGTCAGAAAAGTATTTATACATTGTTACGTATGAGATTCCTGATTTTTTGCTAATATCACGTACATTAGTAGCGTAAATTCCTTTAGTTAAAAATAATGTTTTAGCTGCTGTGATAATTTTTTTGCGATTGAGTTCTTTCTTTTCTTCACGTTGCATTTAATCACTACCTTTCAACAAAATAATACCATAAAAATTAAATAATTAATGTTAATGTTTAATTTTATTGACAAAGCATTCTAGTCTGTATTATTATTTATAAAAATTAAATATAGTGTTAGAACGTTTAACTTTTCCAAGGAGGTAATTATGGCTTTTTTAGAATTGAAGAATATTTATAAATCATATTTTCTAGGAAAAGAAGAATTTCCCGTTTTAAAAGGGATAAATTTAGATTTTGAATTGGGAGATTTCGTATCAATTCTTGGAGAATCTGGTGGTGGAAAGTCTACCTTAATGAATATTATTGGTGGCTTAGATCGTGCTTTTAGTGGTGAAGTTTTATTAGCAGGACAGAAGTTAAATCATAGTAAAGAAGCAAGTCTGAATAAATATCGGCGAGAAACTATTGGCTATATCTATCAAAGCTATAACTTAATTCCGCATTTAAATGTTTTAGATAATGTGGCATTGGCACTAGATATGACAACGCTAACTGCTAATGAAAGAAAAAAGCGTGCTTTAGATTTATTAGAGCAAGTAGGGTTACAAGATCATGTGAAAAAGTATCCTAAACAATTATCAGGTGGACAGAAGCAGCGTGTTGCAATAGCGAGAGCATTAGCTAGTGATCCACAAGTAATTATTGCGGATGAACCAACTGGAGCACTTGATTCCCAAAATACTGAGGAAGTATTAGCACTATTAAATAAAATAGCTGCTGAAGGTAGATTAGTTATTACGGTGACCCACTCTCAGCACGTTGCCGACTCTGGAACCAGAATTGTTCGTTTAGCAGATGGAAAAATAATCTCGGATCAACGATTAAAGTCAGCCTATAATGCTAAAGTGGAAAGTAAATTACAATCGAGAAAATTACCATTAGTGACAAGTATGCGAAATGCCTTTAAGCATTTTAAATATCATTTTAAGAGAAACTTACTAATAATTCTTGGTACAGCTGTGGGCCTTTTTAGTGTCATTACCTTTAATGGATTAGGGACTGGTGTTAAAGGATATGTAAATGAACAAATTAATAGTTTAGTTAACCCAAAACAAGTTCTTGTCACACCTTATGTGAAAAGTAGTAATAATAATCAACAAAATTCATATGTGAACTTAACTGCAGGGGATAAAACTGTTAATACCTTTTCAAATAAAGATATTAGCGCTCTAAAGAAAGTGAAAAATGTTTCTAAAGTAGAAAAAATTCATACCCTTACCAATGTTGATGTTAGTCTTAATAAAAAAAACACTAATATTACAACAGTGACTAATTGGACTAGTGTTTTAAATGCTTCAAGTATTAAAAAAGGACGAATGCCAAAAACTGGTGAAGTAGTTTTAGATAAAAAGAATATCGCTAAAAGTTTGACTAATAACCCTAATTCTTTAATTGGCAAGACAATTACTTTAACCTATGCTGGATTAAATAAATTAGGTCAAAAAGCAACGATAATGATTAAAGTAAAAGTAGTTGGATTAACTGAAAGTAGCGGATCGAGTCAAATTAATGCAATTGGTGGCAATACTATTGAAAATGCATTAAAAGCAGCGAATATGTCAACAGATGTAGCTGCATTAGGTGTTAGTGCAAGTAGTATGAATACCGCTAAAAAAGTTGCCAAGAGCATTAATAAATTAAAAATCTCAGGTAAACTTAGATTTACTGCAACTGCAGTGTCTTCAATGCTTGATAGAATTGAAACTTATATTAGTTTAATTACCAATGTTTTAGCTGGAATTGCAGGTATTTCTTTATTAGTATCAGCTTTAATGATTATCGTAACAATGTATATGTCAGTTTCTGATCGAACTAAAGAGATTGGAATTTTGCGTGCATTAGGTGAAAGTAAAAGAGATATTCGCCGTCTATTTACTAGTGAATCTATTTTGTTAGGAATATTTAGTGCAACATTTGCGACAGTTATTGCTTTAGCCGTACAATCTTTAGCAAATTCAGCATTAAGTCAAATTGCGCATTATTCATTTATTCAAATTAGTTTTTCTAATATTATTTCTGCTTTCATTATTTCAATAGTTATCTCTTTATTAGCAGCAATTTTACCAGCACGACATGCGGCAGGTTTAAATCCTATTGATGCTCTAGCAGGAGAATAAAAAAGAGATGAGAATTTTCGAGAATTCTCACCTCTTTTTTTAATTGGAATTCTTTTTAACTAAAAAGTTAAGTTTAGTATAAAATACTTTTTGATTTACTCCTGTAAAATATTTACCAACTGTTGGTATTAATCCTAATAGATAAATTATTAATATTGAAGTTAGGCTAACTAAAATAAATAATAGAAAAACAGCAAGTGTGCCTTTGTTTTCAATAAAATAAGGTATATTTCTATTAAAAAATAAGATTAATAAGTTATGTATTAAATAGACTCCATAACATGATGGGACAATAAACTCAAATATTTTAATTAATTTTATAGGATACTTTTCTTGTGCTTTTTGACATAATAAGAAAAAGGTAGAAGCTAATATACATACAAAAAGAGAAGTGTATAATTTAAAACTTTCATCATATGCTCCTCTATTTTTTTATGTGAAGAAATAAGTTCCAAGAGCTATAACAAAGATTATTGATAGGAATACAATTAATAATCTTTTATATGAAATTTTTTGTGTGTCTATTTTAGAAAGATAATATCCTAATAAAAAATATCCAGCATAGCCACCTATTATTTTCCAATCTTGACTCGTTGAAAAAATTAGTTTTAATGGAAATGGAAGAATATTATTGAATGTTGGTAAAATAATTACAAATATTAGCCAAATAAATAACACGTATTTTAATAATGATTTATTTTGGGTTATCAATAAAAGAACTGGCGAAAAAACATATATAATAATAAAAGGGTACATAAACCATAATGATATTTCTCCAGGCCTTCCTGGTATTTGAAGTATTGATATTAATAAAAGTTTGAGATTGTTAATTTTCAATATAAATGAGTATCCAATAATATTGATAATTGACCAAATAAAAAATGGAATTAATAATTTAGGTAACCTTTTTTTCCATAATATGTTTATATTAGCTGTTGAATCGGAATTTAATAATAAACTACCAGAAATCATGAAAAAAATAGGGACACTGCATGTTGCAAAAGATGTTAAAAAATTAACTAAATGCCATGAAAAATCGATAGGCATACGTAGTTTAGTTGCAGATGCATGTAATAGAATAACTCCCAACATTGAAATGATTCTTAAAAAATCTATATAAAAAATTCGTTTCATTAATATAAAACCTCTCTAAGAACATGAAAAAATCAATTATATTTTATAAAACCTCTTTGAATAAGTAAATATGTACGGGGGATTGTATATATTTAGAATTACCTTATAATACAAAGGGTCTGGGAAAAAAAGTCGATTTCAGGTTAGATTTCGATAAATTCTAAAAATAAAAACGTTGATATATCAAGGTTTATAAAACCAAGATAATCAACGTTTTTTGTAATTTAAGAGTTTTTTCCAGACTCTTTGTATTAATCTTTATTAATATATCTAGGATTAGTTTCAGGAGCAACAAAATAACAAATTACTGTACCTAATAATAAGACCACTCCACAAATAGCCATTGTTACGTATGAACCATATGCACTAACAATAACAGGAAGTAAGAACGTTCCTAGTGCTGCGCCAATTCTACTCATAGCAATGACAAAACCAACTCCAGTACCACGAAGTTTAATATCAAATAATTCAGATGTATAAGGGAAATCTAACAATACAGATGCGGTTAAAATAACTGCTAAAAGTGTAAAGATTGTTATTTCGACAATTGAATTAATTGATTTGCCAAAAGCTAGTATAAATAGACATAGACTAGAGATTGAGAATGTAACAATTAAAAAGCTTCTTCTGCGGTATTTATTAAAGAAGTAGATACCAATAGCTGGCCCAGCAACAGTTGCAATATTATAAAATAAACCAGCTAGGTATGTATCTGTTACATCCATACTCTTTAACAATATTGGTAAGAAAATATTAATACCAAAGAAAGCAAAAGATTGCGTTGTGTAAAAAGCAGTACCAGCTAAAGTTTGGCGCCAGTAATTTTTTGAAAAAAGAGTCATCCAGTTAATACTTGGATCTTCTTCTAATTCTACTAAGTGTTTTGGTAGTCCCCATTCTTCTCCAAGGCGTTCATGAATTAATTCAGTTGCAGATTCATTTTGATTATGGCTAGCAAGCCAAGATGGTGAAGCTGGTAAACGGATAAAACTACGATTAAGTGCAGCAATCAATCCAAATACAGCGCTTGAAGCTAGAAGCAACTTCCAATTACTTATGTAATGTCCAGTAACGTAAGCAATTAATAAGCCTAATGTCCAATAAAAAAGTAAGTGACTTTGTTTTGCTGCAGCATCTTTAGTAGGTAGCCACTCAACCATTAATGAATTACCAACAGTATAGTCAACAGCAATCATTAAACCAATCAATAGACGTAAAACTAATAAAATCCAAACATTAGTTGTAAAATATTGTAGTAAAGATAAAATTGTAAAGATATACATGTTACTCATTAACATGTGTTTTCTACCAAATTTATCTGCAAGTTGTCCCATAAAGAAACTTCCAATTAGACCAATTAAACTGGCTGCTCCTAAAAGACCTAAGATAAAATTATTAATTCCTAATTCTTGTTGGGCATTACCAAAAGCAATTCCAGCAACATTTAAGGCATAGGCACATGCGATTTGCCCGATGTTCATAGCCCAATAAATTTGAGAATGCACTTTTGAAAATGGTGCATCTTTATAATTTTTTGTTTGAGTCATTGGGTTTTTTTCCTTTCCAAATTTCTAACACACAATAGAAATAATACCATGATTGGTCTAATAAAAAAATAGCCATCTACGGATGGCTATAATTATTGTGTTTATATTGTTTCTAAACATCTTTATTTATTTTCTTTTTTTATAAATTGTGGATTGGTTTCAGGAGCTACAAAGATACAAATTATTGTACCAATTAATAAAACAACGCCACAAACACATAATGTTATATAGGCACCAGCTAAATTAACAATTATAGGTAATAAAAATGTACCTGCAGCAGCACCAACACGGCTCATCGTGATAACGAAACCAACACCAGTTGCTCTAATTCTTAAATCAAATAATTCAGTAGTATAAGTAAAGTCTAGTAACAATGAAATTGATAAAACAATTGAAAAAATTGTAAAAATAATCAAGGTTAATATTGAAGGTAATTGAGGGAACAAAGCTAAAATAAATAAACAAATAATTGAAATAGAGAATGTAACAATTAAGAAACTTCGTCTACTCATCTTGTTGAAAAGCCAAATCCCAATTGCTGTACCAACAATAATGGCTAAATTGTAAAGTAAACCTGATAAGAAGGCATTATTCATGTGCATATTCTTCAATAAGATTGGTAAGAATATACTAATACCAAAGAAAGCAAAAGCTTGGGTAGCATAAAAAGCCGTTCCAGCTAATGTTGCTCGCCAATATTTTTTACCAAAAAGTTCAAGTGGAGAAGCATCAGTTTTCTTTTTTACTCTTAGTAAACTTTTTGGAAGTCCCCATTTTTTACCAAGATTTTTCTGAATAACTTTTTGTGCTTGTCGATGCTCACCTTGACTAGCAAGCCAAGATGGAGAGTGGGGAATTTGAACAATGCTCCGATAAATAGCAGCTATTAGGCCTAAAACTGCTGACGAACAAAGCATAAAGCGCCAATCGCTAATAAATTGGCTAGCTAGAAAGGATAATCCAAATCCATATGACCAATATAATAAAAGATTACTTTGTTTTTTAGCTCCATCTTTGGTTGGCATCCATTCGACTAAAATAGAATTACCAACTGTGTAGTCAATTGCAATCATCAATCCAATTCCTACTCTGAGTAAAAATAATAAAAATAAGTTACTGGTAAAGAATTGTAATATTGATAAAAGTGAGTAAATATACATATTTGCCATCAGCAAATGCTTACGCCCGAATCGATCAGAAATACGGCCCATGATGAAGCTACCAGCTAATCCGATTAGTGACCCTGCCCCTAATAGACCTAGCCAAGTATCATTAATACTTAGAAAAGCTTTAGCATGGTTAAAAGCACTACCAGCTATCCCTAGTGCATAAGCACATGCAATTTGCCCTAAAACTAATGCCCAATATAATTGAGCATGTACATCAGAAAAAGGGGCTTTTTTGTAACTTTTACGTTTATAAAATATGTTCTTTTTTTGTTTACGTTTTATTTCTGTTTTACTTTGTTGATTTTGTTCACCCATGTGGGGATGCAACATCCTTTCTTAAAATCATCTTTATACTAAAACTGATAATAACATGATAACATAAAGTAAAGATGATATAGAAAGATATGCTATTATGAGGTATTTTTATGGACAAAAAAGATGAAATCAGAATGTTAAAAAATTTTTCTGATGCTAATGCAACTTCTGGCTTCGAAGAAGAATTTGTTAAGCTTTTTACCAACACTATTAAAAAATATGCTGATATCGAAGTTGATGGCATGTTAAATGTCTATGCAAACAAAAAAGAAAATAAGGCTGGTCGATTGACAGTACAGCTTGATGCGCATTCTGATGCAGTGGGATTTATTACGCAAGCAGTTCGTCCCAATGGGTTAATTAAATTTGTTCCATTAGGCGGATGGTCACGAGTAAATATTCCTGCTTTAAAAGTAAAGATTAGAAATAAAAATGGTGAATATATATCCGGTGTTGTGGCAACTAAGCCACCTCATTTTATGAATGCTAGTGAGAGAAATAAGTTACCAGAAGTAGCCGATTTATCTATTGACGTTGGTTCTAGTAGTCGAGCAGAAACTATTAATGATTATCAAATTGATACTGGATGCCCAATTTTTGTTGATGTTAAATGTGAATATAATGAAAAGACTGGACTCTTTTTCGGAAAAGATTTTGATGATCGTTTTGGAGCAGCTGCAATGGCAACTGTCTTAGAAGAGTTGCAGGGTGAGAATTTAGATGTTAATGTAACTGCTGCTCTGTCTAGTCAAGAAGAGGTAGGGCTTCGAGGGGCATATGTAACTGCTCGAAAGGTAAGGCCCGATTTGTGTATTGTTCTTGAAAGTTGTCCTGCAGATGATACCTTTGAACCAGATTGGCTTAGTCAAACTGGGCTTAAACGTGGTGTAATGTTAAGAGATATGGATGTTACTTTTTTGCCGAATCCTAAGTTCCAACAATATGCTTGTGATTTAGCTACTAAAAATAATATTCCGTTCACTAGAAGTGTTCGAACTGGTGGTGGACAAGATGGAGCAGCAATTTACTATGAAAATGGTGCTCCAACTATAGTAATAGGAATTCCGGTAAGATATGAACATTCACCATATTGTTTCAGTAGTTATCAAGATTATCGAGCTAGTGTTGATTTAACCAAAGCAATTTTAAAAGATATGACTGCTGAAAAGTTAGCAAGCTTTAAGACTTTTTAGTAACCACTTTAAAGAAGCCATGATATACTAACACTATAGTTAAATATTTATAATTGTTTTGTCACTAGGGGAGCTAGTAGCTGAGAGACTTAGGTCGACCCTTTGAACCTGAACTGGATAATGCCAGCGCGAGGAAAGTGGATTAAATTTAGAAATTAACCCTCCTTTTGACTAAGTTAAAAGGAGGATTTTTATGTTTAAGAAGAAATTAAATTGGGATATTCAAGCAATTATTTTGGTAAGTTTAGTTGGATTAATAATGGGCGTAATTTATACTTATGGATTTAATTTGATTTATAATTTAACCAAAGCAGCCCTATTACCAACAGGCTATGCTCAATTGACTGATACTTTAATGAGTGGCTTATGGTATATGGCGGCACCTTTAGCAGTTTATTTTGTTCCAGTAAAAGGTAGTGCTACCTTAGGTGAAACATTAGCTGCTTTTGGTGAAATGCTTGTTGGAGGACAGTGGGGTGCAATTACTATTTTGGCGGGTTTTGTACAGGGATTGGGAAATGAAGTAGGCTTTTTGACATCTAAAAGTCGAAAACATTTTACTTGGTCAGCTGTTTTACTGGGGGCAACTGGTGCGCATTTTACCGGTTTTTTCTTAACGTATGTATTGTATGGGTGGTACAAGTATAATCTAACTTTGCAAATTTTGATGTTTATTACTGGCTGGCTAAGCAGTTTAATATTTGATGGTGTATTGATTAAATTGATTTGTAGTCGGTTTGAAAGAGCTTTTTTTAAAAAATAAACAAAAATTCCTAATAAGTTTCAAAGTTTTAAACTATAGCTTTTTTCGGCTCTATAATTTTTCCTGTTGATAGCTTATTTGAGTTAAACTGTTAACGGGTTTTTTATTGCATAAAAAAGAGGCCATAGGCACCTTTACTTACATCCCAAGACTATCTAACTCAAGAACAAGTTGTAATGGAAGGTATTAGTTGTGATCCAAGGCTAGATAATGCGTATAACTTACTGCAAGACTTTATTGACCTTCAAGCACAACTTACGAGCAGTCTTAAATGGTGCTAGATTCAGCTACTCTAATGGTTGTTTAGAAGGTTTTAATAGCAAGATTAAACAGATTGAGCGTACTGCTTATGGTTATTCAAATTATATTTACTTACTAACAAGAATTAGATTAGAGAAAACAGGGTTAAAGAAAAAGAACCAAGCAATTTATATATTGCTTGATTCTTTAAATCACTCCATATCAACAGTATTTGACAAAGAGCCCTTTTTTCATACTTTGATTAGTATTAAAATGTATAGTGTCGTATATCGATTTTAAGAATATTTTGAAATGAGGAATTTTATGAGCGAAAAGAAAAAGAAGATAACCTTGGTTGGGTTAATCTTAATGATTTTCTCCTCAATTTATGGTTATAGTAACTCATTAACAGCTTTTTATCAGATGGGCTATGCTAGTATTATCTGGTACGTATTAACAGCAGTTTTGTTTTTCTTGCCGTCAGCTTTGATGTTTGCAGAATATGGTGCTTCATTTAAAGCAGCTAAGGGTGGAATTTTTTCTTGGCTACGTGGCTCAATTGGTGAAAAGCCTGCTTTTGTCGGTACTTTTATCTGGTTAGCTGCTTGGGTAATTTGGTTGGTATCGTCTACACAATTTTTCTTGGTATCAGTTGCAACAGCAATTTTTGGTAAAGATACTACAACTAGTTGGCATTTATTTGGGTTATCAAGTGATCAAACTTTAGGTATTTTAGAAATAATTTTTTTGGTACTTGTGTGTGCAATTGCATCAAAAGGTATTAATGGAATTGTAAGAATTTCAAGTATTTGCGGAGTGGCAACTTTAGGGATTTCAGTAGTTTTTATTGTTGTTAGTTTGATTATATTAATGATGCAACATGGTCAATTAGCTGAGCCATTAACAGCAGCGAGTTTAGTAAAATCACCGAATTCATCATTTACTAGTCCATTTGCAGTAGTTTCTTTCATTGTATATGCTTTGTTTGCGTATGGTGGTTTGGAAACTATGGCTGGGGTAATTGACAATGTTGAAAAACCAGAAAAAACATTCCCTCGTGGTTTGATTTGGGCTATGATTATGATGACCGTACTTTATATTTTGACTATTTTTTTATGTGGTGTTACAGCTAATTGGTCAGAGATATTAGGTCAAAAGAATGTAAATTTGGCTAATGTTGAATATGTTTTAATCAATAATATGGGATTGGTTTTCGGTAAAGCCTTTGGCTTAGGACATGCCCAAGCATTAATATTAGGTAAAGTATTTTCACAAATTACAGCTATTAGTGATGTATTAGGTGGATTAGGTGCAGCTTTTGTTATGCTTTATTCTCCTATTAAGTCATTTATTGAAGGATGTGATAAGCGATTACTTCCGAAGAAATTAACTACTTTAAACAAATATGATATGCCAGAATTTGCTATGTGGTGTGAAGTGGCTTTTGTATCATTGATTATTTTGCTTATTTCATTTGGTGGTAGTTCTGCAAGTGCTTTTTACACAGTTCTCACAGATATGATGAATGTTTCATCAGCAGCGCCATACTTGTTTTTGATTGGAGCTTTTCCATTTTTTAAGATGAAGAAAGATTTGGATCGACCTTTTGTATTTTATCGAAGTCAAAAGTGTGTTTGGATTGTTATCGCCTCTGGGATTATTTTTACGATTATTGAACCGATAGTTGAAGGTGATCCAGCAACAGCATTTTGGACAGCCTTTGGTCCAGTTTTCTTTGGTGTAGTAGCTTGGATTTTCTATTCAAGGGCAGAAAAGAAAATAAAAGATTTGTAATAAAAATTTAGTAGAAAAGAGCTTTGCGGAAGCAAAGCTCTTTTTGTTCATAAATTCTTCACATTTTTATCTTCATTTTTTCGAACTTACAAATGATAAGTAACAAAAAAGTCACAAATTTATACCATTATAAGCACAACTCCTAGATAAACTAGTTAGCAAATAATAGAAATACAAAGTTTGATAGTGGGTAATTCAAATTTTTGTATTTGGAATAATGTTTCGAATAATCTGGGAGGTTTATTTAAATGTTTTCAAAGAAAAATAAAAAGCAATATGATTTAAAACATGCAGATGGCCGGCAACACTGGTCTTTGAGAAAGACTACATTAGGTATGGCCTCTGTATTGCTGTCAACTACTATTTATTTAGGTTCAACAAATGTTTTAGTTCATGCGGATACTACTAGTGATTCTCAAACTAGTCAAGCTACTACCTCAAGCTCAAGTAGTGATACGAGTTCATCAAGTTCACAAACAAGTAGCTCAGAATCTAGTTCAGCAACAAGTGCAAGCTCTACTAGTGAACAAACTAATTCTACTACATCTTCAAATAGTGAAGCATCCTCATCTGCTTCTTCATCAGAATCATCTACTAGTTCAGTTTCTTCTTCAAGTTCTAGTTCAAGTTCTGATTCAAATGAAAATGAAACTAATACTAGCTCTAATGTAGTCTCTACTTCATCATCCTCATCTGCTGACACTAATGATTCAACAACTGATCAAACAAGTTCAAGTGCAGATGGATCTTCTTCATCTAACCAATCTCTTTATACAGATGAAGCAAGTGCAACTTCAGCTGCTAATAAAATTACAGAAGATAATAAAACTACCACCACAACAACTACAATTTCTACAGCATATGATAATAAATCAACAGCTTCAACTCAAAAATCTAGCTTTGATTTTAGCCAATATTCAGGTTTGCCAGAATATTATATGTGGATGAGTTATATTAATAGCAATAAAGATATTAAAGCAAATGCTAGTTCAAATGTAGTGATTTCGGATCCAGTATATGACGCAACAACTAATACAGTTACATATACAATTCATTTTAATCCGTCAAATGGGATAGTAACTACTTCTGGAAGTACTTTAACTGATGCATCTGCTCAATATGCAATTGAAATTAGTAAGAATTTGAAAGTGGTATCTATTTCATATGGCTATAACGGTAATATGACCGATGGAACTTCTACTTATACATCAGGTGGTGGGACACTTTCTTCAAGTTCAACTAATGGAACTGCAACAAAGATGATTGTATCAAACACCACTTACGCGAATACTAGCACAACTGGCTTATCATCAAGTAATGCAATAAGTTCTGTATCAAGTGATATAGGGCAACCAATTATTTTTTCACCGAACACAACACTTTATTACCAAGCTTCAAATTCTAAAGGACTTGATGTAACGATTGTAGCAACTGTAGATTCAAGTGTTTCAACTTCTTTCACAGGGGTAAATGCAATTGAAAGCTATATTCCTAAATCCCTTTGGAATAATAATTCAGGTATTAGAGATATGTTGGGTGATACCCCAGTAGTCATGAGTACTTACAAGGCTGTGACAAGCTCTACAATTGCTGAAGGGCAAGCTGCTTCTAATACCACAACAACTACTATGACTAATGCAACTGGAGTGGCATCAACTTCAATTCCAGTTAGTGTAGTATTTGATAATAGTTCATCTGAAAGTAATATTACAAGTGTTGATTATACCTTAACTAAAAGTGCAAGTAGCTTGAAAGAAGCTAATTCAACTGCTTATGTTAATGCAACAGATGATAGTACTTCAGGAAGTTTATCGGCAAGTAATAATTACACTCAAAATTATTATGATGTTGAAGCAATTCCATCTGGTACAACAGTTAGTTCATCGGCTTTAGCAAGTGATCTATTAACTAGTGATGCATTGACAGTGACAGATGTTAAAATTAATTCAACTTCAGGTACATATAGTTACCTTGTTAGTCAAACCAATTCGGGAATTGAAATTCATGTTATTGACAAAACTGATTTAGAAACAGCTGTAAATGACCAAAATGATGTTCAAAAGACCTCAGCTTACTACAACGCAAGTGATGATAAGAAACAAGCGTACGATGATGCGGTAGCTGCTGGTCAAACAGTGTTGAACAATGATTCCGCTACTCAAAGTGAAGTAGATAGCGCTACAACTGCAATTAACAGTGCAAAGTCAGCCTTAGATGGTGAAACCACAGACAAGAACGCTTTGGAAACAGCAGTGAATGACCAAAGCGATGTTCAAAAGACCTCAGCTTACTACAACGCAAGTGATGATAAGAAACAAGCATATGATGATGCAGTAAGTGCTGGTCAAACAGTGTTGAATGATGATTCCGCTACTCAAAGTGAAGTGGATAGTGCTACAAGTGCAATTGATAATGCAAAATCAGCACTAGATGGTCAAGCTACAGATAAGACAGCCTTAGAAACTGCTGTAAATGATCAAAATGATGTTCAAAAGACCTCAGCCTACTACAATGCAAGTGATGATAAGAAACA